>CANDLP010000056.1 GCA_947385505.1 uncultured Clostridia bacterium | reverse complement strand
AAGTTTCTTCAGATGGACGGAAAGGCGGTTTACCGCTTCGCCGTTGACGCTATGGCGGACAGCTTCAGGAGAGTATGCGAAAAGGCGGGAGTAAAAAGCGGCGATATTGACGTTCTGATACCTCATCAGGCAAACATCAGAATAATCAGCGCCGCCTTAAAGTCAATGGACATACCCGAGGAAAAAATATACGTAAATCTGGATAAGCACGGCAATACCTCCAGCGCTTGTATTCCCACAATACTCGATGAGCTGAACAGAACGGGAAAGCTTAAAGAAGGCGAAAAAATGGCGCTTGTGGGCTTTGGTGCGGGGCTTACTTACGGTTCAATCTACATGGAGCTTTGATCCGAATGGCGTCGTATATAATGCACCTTGCTATATGCTATATATAGAACTATTGATAACCTTTAACATATGAAAGGAATTTTTATAAAAATGACTGCGTTAAAAACAAGAATAACTGATCTTTTAGGCTGTAAATACCCCATTATTCAGGGAGGAATGGCGTGGATAGCGGAAAGCACGTTGGCAAGCGCCGTTTCCGACGCGGGCGGCATAGGACTGATCGCGGGCGGCTCCGCGCCTATTGATTATCTCCGTGAGCAGATAAGGAAAACCAAGGCGGCGGTGGGTGATAAGCCTTTCGGCGTAAACGTAATGCTTATGAGTCCCAACGCCGATGATCTGGCGAAGCTTGTTATCGAGGAAGGCGTTCCCATAGTCACCACCGGAGCGGGAAATCCCGGAAAATATATGGAGGGTTGGAAAAACGCGGGAATAAAAGTAATTCCAGTTGTTCCTTCGGTAGCTCTTGCCAAGAGAATGGAGAGAGCGGGCGCGGACGCGGTGGTTGCTGAAGGCACCGAAAGCGGCGGGCATATAGGCGAGAACACCACCATGTGTCTTGTACCGCAGGTGGTTGACGCCGTAGAGATCCCCGTTATAGCGGCGGGGGGAATTGCCGACGGACGCGGAATAGCCGCAAGCTTTATGCTGGGCGCCGAGGGGGTTCAGTTGGGCACAAGATTTTTGGCGGCGGAGGAATGTCAAGTGCATTCCGTTTACAAACAGCTTGTGGTTGACGCAAAGGATACCGACAGCATAGTTACGGGAAGATATACGGGACACCCCTGCCGAAACGTTAAGACAAAGTTTTCCAAAAAGCTTGCCAACGGCGAGAGAGACGGTTCGCTTACTCCCGAAGAATTTGAAAATATAACTTTGGGTTCTCTTAGAAAAGCGGTTCAGGACGGAAATCTTGAGGAAGGCTCTTTCCTTTGCGGGGCTATTGCGGGAATGGTGAAAAAAATAGAGCCGGCAAAGGATATGATAGAGGAAATGTTCAAGGAAGCTGAAGCTCTTCTCAATCAATGTCGTTAATTTTAAATAGGAATTATAATAAACACGCTGTATTTTTCTAAAAAAACAGTATAAAACCGAAAGGAAAAAACAACAATGGCAACAGCAATAATAACAGGCTCCGCCAGAGGAATAGGGGCGGCAATAGCTTTAAGACTGGCAAAAGACGGCTTCGACATAGCCCTTAACGATATTTCGGAAAAATCCTTTGAAAACAACGATATTATGGAACAAATAAAGGGTTTCGGAGTTAAATGCGAGAAATATATTGCCGACGTTTCCAAAGGAGATCAGGTGGAAGCTATGGTAAAAGCGATAAAGGACGATTTCGGCTCCATAGATGTTTTAGTAAACAATGCGGGTATAACCCGCGACGGACTTTTAGCCCGTATGAGCGAGGAAAATTACGATCTTGTTATTTCGGTTAACCAGAAAAGCGTGTTTAATATGATGAGGCACGTGGTTCCCGTTATGATGAAGCAAAGAAACGGAAGAATAATCAATATGTCCTCGGTGGCGGGCTTGCACGGCAATGCGGGCCAGTTTAATTACAGCGCCTCAAAGGCCGCTATAATAGGTATGACCAAGTCGGCGGCAAAGGAGCTGGGCAGCCGCGGGATCAACGTAAACGCAATTGCTCCCGGATTTATAAGCACCCCGATGACCGATGCTCTGACCGACGAGCAGAAAAAGGCTATTTTTGACATGATCGCCATGAAACGCTACGGAAACGTGGAGGAAATCGCGGGAGTGGCTTCCTTCTTAGCGGGAAAAGATTCTTCTTATGTTACAGGACAGGTTATTGAAATAAGCGGCGGGCTTTCTATGTAATTGTTTAAGAACCTGTCTTCACAAGATTTGTGCGTGAATTTTTGAGCAAATTTTGTGAAGACAAGGAAAAAATCAGCAGGCGGGCTGTCGCCCGTCAAGGATTTTTGACGCAGTATTCGGCAAAATTTGCCGAAAAGGCGCGTGCAATATCTTGTGAAGACAGGTTCTAATATTTTATAAATACATTATCGGATAAGGAAAGGTAATCAATGAAGAGAGCGGTAATTACGGGTTTAGGAGTTGTAAGCCCCATAGGAAATACAATAGAAGAATTCTGGGACAACATAGTAAATGGCAGACACGGTTTTACTTTAGCCCAATGGTTCCCCGAACAGAGCGAGGAAAAAAACGTATATGCCGACGTTAAGGATTTTGATCCAGGCGAATATATCGAGAAAAAAGAAAGACGCCGAATAGACGTAATGACTCAGTATGCGGTTTATGCGGCTAAAAAAGCCCTTGAGGACAGCGGCAGCGATTTTAAGGATTTGGATCCTTACCGCTGCGGAGTCATAATAGGAAGCGGTATAGGCGGTCTTCATACCACTAACGAACAGATACCCGTTTATCACGGTAAGGGCAACGGAAGAGTAAGCGTATTTACCATACCAATGATGATAGGAAATATGGCGGCGGGTACCGTTGCCATAAAGACGGGCTTCAAAGGCGTGAATTACTGTCCCGTATCCGCATGTTCCAGCGGCGCTCACGCGGTGGGCGAGGCTTTCAGAGCCATAAAGTACGGAAACGCGGACGTTGTACTTGCGGGCGGCTCGGAAGCATGCAGACTGGGCTTCGCCTTTGCGGGCTTCAACAATATGCACGCAATTACAAAAAGCGCCGATGTAAACAGAGCATCCATCCCCTTTGACAAGGACAGAAGCGGATTTGTTTTAGGCGACGGCGCAGGTGTTTTGGTTATAGAGGAATACGAACACGCAAAAGCGAGAGGAGCTAAGATATATGCGGAGCTTGCGGGCTACGGAGCTACCTGCGACGCTTATCACGAAACCTCGCCCGATCCCGGCGGAGAGGGCGGCGCAAGGGCAATGGAATTGGCGGTACAGGAAGCGGGAGTTCCAAAGGAGCAAATAAATTATATTAACGCCCACGGCACTTCCACACAGCTTAACGACCGCACCGAAACGGCGGCGGTAAAGCTTGCTTTCGGAGAACAAGCTAAAAAGCTTGTTATGAACAGCACAAAATCCCTTACGGGTCACCTTTTGGGTGCGGCGGGCGGAGTCGAGTCAATAGCCGTATGCCTGCAAATGAAAAACGGTCTTGTGCACGCCACGGCGGGATTACAGAACGATGATCCCGAATGCGATCTGGATAACTGCAAAGGTGAAAACAGAAAAATGGAAATAACGGGTGCGGTGAGCAACTCTCTGGGCTTCGGCGGCCATAATGTAAGTCTTTGCTTCTTGCCGGTAAAAGATTGATTTTATGCTGTTAAAATCTCAGTGCTCCTACATTATATAATATAAAAAACAAATTTTATGTTGATTTATACAAGTTTGTGTACTTGAAAGGAAAACAATATGGATAAAAAAGAGCTTCTTGAAACAGTGAACGCCCTTGCCGAACAAGTTAATAATGCACAGTTGGACGAGTTGGAAGTAGAGACCGACGAACTCAGAGTGAAAATTTCAAAACGTCCTCCGCTCCCCCAAATGCCGCCTATGCCCGCAATTCCCGTTACCTATCCCGCGGCAGAGGCAAATTCAAGTGAAGCAAATGCGGCGGAGGAGCCTAAGCCCTTAAGCGGAAAGATTATAAAATCTCCGATTGTCGGCACTTTTTACGCCGCTGCCGCGCCCGGAAAACCTCCCTTCGTAACCGTGGGAAGCAAGGTGAAAAAGGGCGGAGTGGTTTGTATAGTCGAAAGTATGAAGCTGATGAACGAAATCAACAGCGAGTATGACGGTATTGTAGCGGAAGTCTTTGTCAATGACGGACAGTTGGTGGAGTACGATCAGCCGTTATTCAGCCTTAACTGACGCGTTAAACTTATTTTTGTGTAATTTTTATATGAAAGGATAGTCCGTTAACCTTTAAAAAATCAGATAAAGCCTTTTGACGGACTTGGGAGGTCGCTATGCCTTTAATGACACAGGAAGAAATAAAAAAAATAATTCCGCACAGAGACCCGTTTTTGCTTATAGATACCATTGAGGAAATGGAAGAGGGTAAAAGGGTTGTCGCCACTAAATATATGAAAGAAGATGAATTTTGGTTCAAGGGGCATTTTCCCGATTATCCTGTAGTTCCAGGCGTTCTTATGCTTGAGATGATGGCGCAGGCGGGTGCGGTGTCAATGTTGGCATTGCCCGAAAATAAAGGCAAGCTGGGCTTTTTCGGTGGGGTAAAAGAAGCGAAATTCCGCAGGCAGGTTGTGCCCGGCGATCTGCTCAGAATAGAAGTTGAGATAATAAAGGTAAAAGGCCCCGTGGGTGTAGGCAAGGGAATCTGCACCGTAAACGGCGAAAAGGCGGTGGCCGCCGAAATTACCTTTGCCATAAAATAATACAGAACAGAGGTATACTGATGTTCAGTAAAATACTTATTGCCAACCGAGGGGAGATTGCCCTCAGAATAATAAGAGCCTGCCGCGAAATGGGGATAAAAACCGTGGCGGTCTATTCCAGTGCGGATAAAAACGCTCTTCACGCCCAGATAGCGGATGAAGCGGTTTGCATAGGTCCCCCCGCAACAAAGGACAGTTATATTAACACCAAAGCCATAATTGCCGCCTGTGAAATAACGGGCGCAAAGGCGATACATCCCGGTTTCGGTTTTTTATCGGAAAACAGCGGTTTCGTAAGGCTATGCGACAAGTGTAAAATAAAATGGATAGGTCCTACCGCTAAGGCAATGGACGCAATGGGCGACAAAGCCAACGCAAAAAAGACCATGATAGAAGCCGATGTTCCGGTGGTGCCGGGTTCCGACGGGGTTATAACAAGCCTTGAACAGGCTAAGCGGGTCGCCAAAGAAATAGGATATCCAGTTATGGTAAAAGCTTCGGCGGGCGGCGGCGGAAGAGGAATACGCAACGTAGAAAACGAAGATGAGCTTGAAGAAAAGATTTTTGCCGCCAAACAGGAAGCAAAGCAGTTTTTCGGTAACGACGATATTTATATAGAAAAATTTATAGTCGATCCCCGTCATATAGAAATACAGCTCTTGGCTGACGAACATGGAAATGTGGTATATTTGGGAGAGCGCGACTGTTCCTGTCAGAGAAGAAATCAAAAGCTGCTGGAGGAAAGTCCTTCCGCGATAGTTAACGATGAACTGAGAAGAAAAATGGGTGAAGCGGCGGTGAGAGCCGCCAAGGCCTGCGGTTACACTAACGCAGGAACGGTAGAATTTCTTGTTGATAAGGACAGGAATTTCTACTTTATGGAAATGAACACCCGTATTCAGGTAGAACACCCCGTTACCGAAATGGTAACGGGAATTGACCTTATAAAAGAACAGATAAAGATAGCCGACGGCGCGAAACTGGACTTCAGACAGGAGGACGTACATCTTGACGGGCACGCCATAGAGTGCAGGATAAACGCCGAGGATCCCGCTAAGGGGTTCATACCCTGTCCCGGAAAAATAGAATCCCTCCATATGCCCGGCGGTTTCGGCGTTCGTATAGACACGGCGGTATATCAGGGCTATGAGATATCCCCTTATTACGACAGCATGATAGCGAAGGTAATAGTTAAGGGCAGGGACAGGACGGAAGCTGTTCAGAAAATGAAGGTGGCTCTTTCGGAATTCCTTATAGAAGGAATAACCACCAACGTTGATTTTCAGCTTAATCTTCTGAGAGATCCCGACTTTGAAAAGGGAGATTTCGATATAGGCTTTCTTAACCGCAAGGATTTAATAAAAAAATAAAGGTGGTGTGATAATTTGCTTGAAGATCTTTTTAAAGTGGTAAAGGCGCGTTTTAACGAAGAAACAGCGGGAAAATCCGATGATTCGGGAGAAAACGTGAGCATACCTCAGGATTTGCTGTTTAAATGTCCCCGCTGCGGCACAGTGGCTTATATGGAGGACTTTGAGAAAAACCGAAGGGTATGCGCCTCCTGCAACTATCACGCGCGCCTGAAATGGCAGGACAGGCTGAATATGACCGCCGACGCGGACAGCTTTACGGAATTTGATTCAGGCATGACCAGTAAAAATCCCATCGATTTCCCCGATTACGAAAAAAAGATAAGGGAAATGCAGCAAAAGTGTGACATTAAAGACGCCGTCATCACGGGCGAGTGCCATATACACGGATATCGCTGCTGTATCGGTATAATGGACAGCAACTTTATGATGGCGAGCATGGGAAGCGTGGTTGGCGAAAAAATAACCCGGCTTTTTGAGTACGCCACGGAGCAAAAGCTGCCGGTTATACTTTTCACCGCCAGCGGCGGAGCAAGAATGCAGGAGGGTATAGTTGCCCTTATGCAGATGGCAAAAACCAGCGGAGCGATTGCAAGACACAGTCAGGCGGGACAGCTTTACATAACCGTGCTGACCGACCCTACAACAGGGGGAGTGAATGCTTCTTTTGCCAGTCTTGGGGATATTATCATTGCCGAGCCGAAAGTGCTTGTGGGATTTGCGGGAAGACGTGTTATACAGGATACTATAAGGCAGCAGCTTCCGGATGATTTTCAGACAGCGGAGTTTATGCTTGAAAACGGTTTCGCGGATATGATTGTTGAAAGAACCATGATGAGAAGGACTTTGGCGCGGATTATGAAGCTGCATAATTATGAGAAGGAAAGACCGACCGCACAAGCGCAGAAATAAAAAAGAAAAAAAGCGGCGAAGCCGCAATGTCTTTTTCGCTTCCTTTTTGCACAGCAAAAAGGAAGCGGGGTTTGGGGCAACGCCCCAAAAGTGAATAATCAAAACCAAGAAAGAAGCGGGCGAAGCCGCCGCTTCGGGCGCTGACCTCCTTGTCAGCGCTTTGGGCGGCGAACTCCGCGTCGTGCGGAAAGCCGCCGCTTCGGGTGTTTACAATTTAAATAAAGAGGTAAAACATGCCCTTACTTAACTCCCCCGACACAATAAAATCCCAGTACAAAACCGTCGACCGCCTCACCGCAAGAATCTCTCTCCACGAAAAATACTCAGTCAACAAACAAGGCTTCGGCAGCTGGCTGTTCTCCCATTACCATATTCCGCCTAATTCATCAATTTTAGAGATAGGCGGCGGCAGCGGAAATATGTGGAAAAACAAGCTTAATCTCCTAAATAACGGTTCAAAGCTGCTTCTAACGGATATTTCGGAGGGAATGATATCTGCGGCAAGAAAAACATTGGGTCAAAATAATAATATTTCCTTTGAAACGGCGGATATTGAGAATCTGCCTTATGAAAACGGCAGATTTGATATAGTTGTCGCCAATATGATGCTGTATCATGTGCCCGATCTGGAAAAGGGGCTGAACGAGGTAACTCGCGTCCTGTCAGACGGCGGTCGTTTTTATTGCGCAACTTTCGGGGAAAAGGGAATAATGACATATATCGCGGGATTGCTTGAGGTCTACGGAGTCAAGGACTGTACCAATAAAAATTTTACCCTGCAAAACGGATATGACATATTAAAAAAGCATTTTTATGAAGTAAAAAGGTTTGATTATGAGGATCATTTGGAAGTGACTGATATTGATGATATGCTTGAATATATAAGTTCAATGGAAAATATGTCGTCAATTTCTAATATCGACCGGACGATTATCAGAAATGTTCTGGAAAAAAACACCGTAAACGGCATTTTAATAATACCCAAGGAATACGGAACCTTTGTATGCAAAAAACAGACAATGCCCCCAAAAGAATCGAAAGGAGAATAGGGAAGTAAATGAACAAGCTAACGGCTACCGAAAGGCGCGCCCTTATACATCATAAAAACCGTCCGACGGTCAGCGATTACATTCCTGTTATTTTCAACAATTTTTTAGAGCTTCACGGAGACCGCCATTTCGGAGACGACCATGCCATAATAGGAGGGATCGCCACGCTGAACAGCGTACCCGTTACTATATTGGCGCAGGTCAAGGGCAGGAACATAGAGGAAAACAAGCGCACCAATTTCTCCATGCCTCACCCGGAAGGCTATCGAAAGGCGCTTAGGCTTGCAAAAGAGGCTGAAAAATTTCACCGCCCTGTTATCTGTCTTGTGGATACGCCGGGCGCTTTCTGCGGCATTGAAGCGGAAAAAAGAGGGCAGGGGGAAGCTATAGCAAGAAACCTTATGGAGTTTATGACCTTGAGAACTCCTGTGGTGTCCGTTATCTTAGGAGAGGGAGGAAGCGGCGGAGCTTTGGCTCTTGCGGTGTGCGACGAACTTGCCATGCTTGAAAACGCTTTGTACTCGATTATTTCGCCGCGCGGATTCGCTTCCATACTCTGGAAGGACCCCGGAAGGGAAAAGGAAGCCTGTGAGCTTATGAAAATTACCGCTGAGGATTTATTGAGCTTTGGAGTATGCGATAAAATTATTTCCGAAGCGGCGGGCGGCGCTCAGAATGATATGAAGCTCACCGCGTCGAATATTGGTGAATATTTATCCGAAGCAATTTCAAGAATTTCCAAAACGGATATTGACATAATGCTCGAAAATAGGTATAATAAGTTCAGGAAAATCGGAATGTTTGAGGAATAGCCTTAAAACGTCCGTTATATAAAGGGAACCTCTAAAAACCCCCTGTGCGTAAAAACAAACAGGGTACACCGTCTACTGCGTCAATCCTCCTTGACAGGCGTAAAGCCTTTCTTTGTCGGATTTCCTTGTATCCGGCGCACCATGTTCGTTTTTGCTTTTCACAAGGGTTTTTAGAGGCTCCCTAATACTAATTTTTAAAATTTATTGGAGGAAATTTAATCATGGTATTTGAAAAGGTAAGATCTATTATTATGGATCAGCTTGACGTTGAAGAGGACAAGGTAACTATGGACGCGGTTATCCAGGACGACCTGGGCGCGGACAGCCTTGACATTGTCGATCTGGTAATGAGCTTTGAAGAAGAATTTGATATTGAAATCCCCGACGATCAGGTTGAGAATATCAAGACCGTCGGCGATATCGTTAAGTACATTGAAGAAAATGTAGACTGATCTTTTCGCAAAAAAATCTCCTTTGGCGCAGAAGCGCTGAAGGAGATTTTTATTATAATACTGTTTTTTGGCAATAAGCAAGAAAAATCCTCTATTGACATATCTTTTCGGCTATGTTAAAATTAAAAATAAAAATAACGATCAATATAAAGGTGACTTATTATGAACTTTAACAAAGCGGAGTTTCTGACCTCTTACGGTAAATTCAGTCAAATACCCGAATCGGATCGAATTGAGATCGCCTTTTCGGGGCGTTCCAATGTGGGAAAATCTTCACTTATAAACAAGATTTTCAACCGTAAAGCCTTGGCGAGAGTGAGCGCCACGCCGGGAAAAACTGTTACCATAAATTTTTATTCTTTAGAAAATATTTATATAGTGGATCTTCCCGGCTATGGCTACGCAAAGGTGGCTAAAACCGAAAAAAGATCGGAAGAGCGTCGTGTAGGGAAAGAGTGTGCACGGACGTGGG
>CANDLP010000055.1 GCA_947385505.1 uncultured Clostridia bacterium | reverse complement strand
GCTTTTGCGGCATGTCATTTAAAAAACAGTTTATCTGTTTTTTAAATGGTTATTAATATTATATCAAATCCGCTCTGTAAGTTAGACAAAATCTATCTTATAGAGCGGATTTAGTATTGCTAATTATTCCAGAACGGTTCTCTTTCATTCTTACCGGGTCGGTTCATAAGACTTTTAACACTTTCCTCCGGATTTTCTCCGTTGAAGCATACCCCGTATAGCTTGTCGGTAATAGGCATAGGAACGCCTTTTGCCTTGGCGAGCGAGTGAACTATTTTACAGCAGTTGTAGCCTTCAACCGTTCCCACCTGCCGTATTGCCTCTTCAACCGGAACGCCTTTGCCTATAAGTATTCCCGCGCGATGGTTTCTTGAATGTACCGAGGTGCAGGTTACAACAAGGTCGCCTACTCCCGCAAGTCCGGTAAAGGTTTCCCAGCGCGCTCCCATAGCTTCGCCAAGCCTTGTTATCTCGGTAAGTCCCCGCGTCATCAGCGCGGCTAAAGTATTGTCCCCAAGTCCCATTCCCTCAACTATTCCGCAGCATAGAGCGATTGGATTTTTAAGAGCCGGGGCGGCTTCACAGCCTATCACATCCTCGTTTACATATATCCTGAAATTGGGATTCATCAGAGTTTCCTGAATATATTCCGCTTTGTCGGGACAGCCGCTTGCAACTACCACCGAGGTGGGAACGCCGCGTCCAACCTCTTCGGCGTGACAGGGTCCCGCCATTACCGCAACAGGATTATTCGGTATTTCCTCGGAAATTACTTGAGACAGTCTGTTGAAGGTGTTTTCTTCAAAGCCCTTGCCCACGTTTAATATAACGCTTTCGGGGGAAACGTACTCTTTTACTCTTGATATTCCGTCACGTACAAAAGCGGAGGGAATAGCAACTATTATAATGTCCGCCCCCTTTACACAAGCAGGATCAGCGGTAAACTTTATGCTTTCGGGAATTTTTACTCCGGGAAGCAATTTTTTTTGTTCCCTGTCCCTTAAAATCGTATCTATTTCGTTTTGATATTTTGACCATGCCGTCACACTGTGACCGTAGGAATCCAGCATTACAGCCAAGGCTGTGCCGAAACCGCAGCCCAATACAGTTATGTTAGCCATTTTTTCAAGCCTCCGTTATTTTAATTCATTTTCCCCGGTCTTTTTAGGGCGTATCTGAAAACAAAGCAATTTAGTTCAATTTCGCTGAATGCGCGGCGATTCAAGGAAAAAAGCGCAGGAATACAAAAGTATTCCGAGCGTTTTTGACACGGAAAGCGTTCGCAGTTATTAGAAATTGTTCAAATTGCGGCTTTTCAGACAGCCCCTAATTCAAGGGACAGAAAAGTTTATTTATTTGCACCGTCCTTTGTATCCTTCTTTTTTTCGCCAATCTTTTTTTCCGTATGGCTAACAAGTCTTTTAATATTTTCGCGGTGCATAAATATTATAAGTACGGCTATTAAGCCGCTGCAAATAAAATTGCCGGTAAAACAGGGGCTTTTCTCGATTATACCGAATATCAGCACCGTAAACGGATACAAAAAAGCGGCAATGCAGCTCCCCAGTGAAACATACTTTGAAACGGCCACGATAATACCGAATATACCTAAAAGTATCACCGCCGGAAGCCAGTCTATCGCCAGCAGCACCGCCACGGTAACTAATACGCCTTTTCCCCCTTTAAAACCGTAATATATGGGAAAGACATGACCTAAAATCGCGGAAGCGCCGGAAGCGTACAGAACCCATTCGTATTCGCAGCCCGCCGACCACGGGTCTATGTTTGCCAGCAGCCTGAAGCTTAAGCCCACTAAAATTACGGATAAAACCCCCTTAGCCACGTCACCCAACAATACAAATAATGCCGCCAATTTTCCCTGAGTTCGGAGAGTATTGGTTAGACCGGCGTTTCCGCTTCCTAATGTTCTTATATCCTCTCCGCTTTTTAATTTTGTCACAATAATAGCGGTGTTTATTCCGCATAACAGATAGGGCAGCAATGCGGTTATAATAAAGCAAATTATCAACATAAAGCTTTCTCGCTTTCCGGAACTTGTCCGCATGGAACAGGCACAAGTAAAGTTTTGCCGAAAAAATGTGCGCCTGTCCTATGAAAACATGTTCTTACTCATTTTCTCCGCGCTCGCGTATAATCAGCCTGATGGGAGTTCCGTCAAGACCGAACGCTTCTCTTATCTGATTTTCAATATACCTCTGATAAGAAAAATGGAAAAGGTCTTTTCTGTTGCAGAAGCAAACGAAGGTGGGCGGCTTTACCGAAGGCTGTGTAAGATAGTACACCTTTAGCCTTTTCCCCTTGTCGGAAGGCGGCTGTACCCTTGCAGTGGCATAGCTGAGCAGTTCGTTCAGCCTTCCGGTTGATATGCGGCGCGCGTTTTGCTCCACCGTGTAATCGATAAGGTCAAAAAGCTTGTCTATACGCTGTCCCGTTTTAGCCGAGATAAAAACAAACGGAGCGTAAGACATAAAGCTGAAATCCACCTCAAGCTTTTTGGTAAATTCCTGCATGGTTTTTCCGTCCTTTTCGATCGCGTCCCACTTGTTTACGGCGACAACGCTGGCTTTGCCCTGTTCATGGGCATATCCCGCTATTTTGCTGTCCTGTTCGGTAAATCCTTCCCCAGCGTCAATCATAATAACGCATACGTCGGCTCTGTCTATCGCCATATAAGCTCTCAGAACGCTGTATTTTTCCACATTATCGTTTACCTTGGACTTTCTTCTTATTCCTGCCGTGTCGATCAACAGATATTTTTTTTCGTTATAAGTTACGGAAGTATCCACCGCGTCTCTTGTGGTACCCGCTATGTCGGAAACTATAACGCGGTTCTCGCCGGCTATCTTATTAACAAGCGAAGATTTTCCCGCATTGGGTTTTCCTATTATCGCCACTTTTACCGCGTCATCTTCGGTTTCTTCTTCAGCATTACCGGACATATTTTCAAAAACGGCGTCCAGCAGATCGCCGGTACCGTGGCCGTGTACCGAGGAAACCGCTATGGGGTCGCCTAATCCGAGATTGTAAAACTCGTATAATTCGGGAGGATTTTTACCTAACCCGTCGCATTTATTTACGCAAAGCACTACGGGTTTTCCGCTTTTGCGAAGCATTTGCGCCACATTCTGATCGGCGGCGGTCATTCCCGTTCTGATATCCGCTACGAATATAATAACGTCGGCGCTTTCAATTGCAAGCTGAGCCTGTTCTCTCATCTGAGACAATATAACATCGCCGCTTTCCGGTTCTATTCCTCCGGTGTCAACCAGCATAAACTCACGGTTCAGCCACTCGCATTTGGAGTAAATCCTGTCACGGGTCACGCCCGGAGTATCATCTACAATGCTCATGCGTTTTCCTATCAGCTTATTGAAAAGCGTAGACTTTCCCACATTGGGACGACCTACTATTGCAACTAATTTCATTTTTATTTCCGTTTCTTTTTTTCATTTTATTTATTATACTAATAACCATTTGAATTGTGGATATAATCCACAATTCAGGTGCTTAGGCTTTGCCGAAGTGCCGCCGCAGGCTGTGGTTATTTAAGCTCAATACAATAACCAATGGAGCTTCGCCCCCTCACCATACCGCTTTAGCGGCATGGGATTGAAAAAATAGTTTATCTAATTTTTCAATGGTGATTAGGGCGTATCTGAAAACAAAGCAATTTTGTACAATTTCGCTAAATGCGTGTCGATTTCAAGGAAAAAAGCGGAGGAACACTAAAGTATTCCGAGCATTTTTGACGCAGAAAGCGTCCGCAGTTAGTAAGAAACTGTGCTAAATGCGACTTTTCAGATACCCCATAGTATTATACTATAAAAAAGGGCTTTATGTCAATATTTTATGTATTTAATATATAAAAATAAGGGGCAGTCCAAGCTGCCCCTTTATTTTTAATAACTTAAGCTTCGTGAGCAATAACTTCCCTGCCTTTGTAATAACCGCAGTTAGGACAAACCTTATGAGGAGATTTCAACTCTCCGCAATTGGTGCAGCGGGAAAAAGCGGGTGCGTTTAATTTCCATACCTGTCCGCGTCTTTTGTCGCGTCTTGCTCTTGATACTTTTCTCTTCGGAACTGCCATTATTTGCACCTCCCTCTATATTCAAAATAATTAACTCAGTTTAAAACAAAATAACTGAATTTAAACACGAGAATCATTATAACACACCTGTTGCTGTTTGTCAATACTTGTTGAAAAACTTTTACAGATATTTTTTTATAGATTCGGGAAGGGCATCCACGTCAGCAGAAATGGTGAATACAACGTTTGTATTTTCGCTGATCGCCGCTATCCTGTCAAACATTTCTCCGACCTTGTCATAATCTCTGCCCACTATTCTGAGTACGCCGTCGACAAATATATCGGTACAGTCGTAATCAGAAGCAAGTATTCCGGCGATAAAGCCGTAAAGATCGTTGTAATCGGATATTTTAAAGTCTTCGATATTTATCAGGCGGATCTTGTGATAAATATCGATGTTCAAAGAGGAGCCGATTTGAATTGCAACAACGTTGCCTTTACTCTCTTTTTCCGCCTTGTGAATCGCATCGATTAAGATCTTGGTTTTGCCTGAACCTTTTTTGCCGGGTATAAGTCTGATCATAGTGTTGTCCTCCGTATTTGACTGCAAGATTTGTTTAAGAGCTTGTATTCATAGAATTTGTGCGTGGATTTTCGAGCAAATTTTGTTGCTGTCAAGGCGGAAGCCCGCAGGAATACTTGATGTATTTCAAGGGATTCCAACGCAGACAGCTGCAAAATTTGCCGAGAAGACGCGTGCAATATTCTATGAATACATGCTCTAAGTTTTAAATTAAAGCAAACCCCGCAATTTTTATTTTCGGGGCGCTTACCGAAGACAAACAGCGGCAGCCGCCCGAAATGTCTTTTATTTAAGCTTAGCTTCCAGCTCCGCTTTCTGCGCCTCGTATCCGGGCTTGCCCAACAGGGCGAACATATTTTTCTTATAGCTCTCAACACCGGGCTGATCAAAAGGATTTACTCCCAACAGATAGCCTGATATCGCACATGCCTTTTCAAAGAAGTAGATCATATAGCCGAGCTCAAACTCGTTAAGCTGGGGAACTTCAAGAACCATATTTGGAACTCCCCCTTCGGTATGAGCCAGAACAGTTCCCTCGAAGGCTTTGCGGTTAACAACGGACATATTTTGTCCCGAAAGGAAGTTGAGTCCGTCGCCGTTTTCCGGGTCGTCCTTAAGGAAAAAGTCCTTCTGAGGCTTTTCAAACTGTACTACCGTTTCAAACAGTATCTTTGAGCCGTCCTGAATAAACTGGCCCAATGAGTGAAGATCAGTGGAGAAGGCGGCGGAAGTGGGGTAAATACCCTTTCCGTCCTTGCCCTCGCTTTCGCCGAACAGCTGTTTAAACCATTCGTTCATCATTACGAAGCTGTTTTCATATGCAACAAGCATTTCCGCCTTAAAGCCCTTGCGGTAAAGAATGTTTCTGATGGCCGCATATTTGTAGCAGTCGTTCTTTTCGATATCGGGATCGCAAAGTCCGTCCTGAGCCGCCTTTGCGCCGCTCATAAGCGCGTCGATATCACAGCCGGCGCAGGCTATGGGAAGAAGACCGACGGCGGTGAGTACGCTGTATCTGCCGCCTACGTCATCGGGAATTACAAATGTTTCATAGCCGTTTCGGTCGGAAAGCTCCTTGAGGGTTCCTCTCGCTTTATCGGTGGTAGCGTATATTCTGCCCTTTGCTCCTTCGGCGCCGTATTTCTGTTCCAGCATTTCGCGGAACACTCTGAACGCCAGCGCAGGCTCGGTAGTGGTTCCCGACTTGGAGATCACGTTTACGGAAAAATCTCTTCCTTCAACAAGGGAAATAACCTCACTGAGATAAGTGGGGCTGATGGAGTTGCCCACAAAATATATTTCGGGAGTATCCTTTTTAAGAGAATTGTAAAGAGTTGACTTAAGCGCTTCGATAGCCGCTCTTGCGCCTAAATAAGAACCTCCGATGCCTATAACTATAAGAACTTCGCTGTCCTTTTTAATCTTCTCAGCCGCTTTTTTTATACGTTCAAACTCTCCTTTGTCATAATCGGAGGGAAGAGTTACCCAACCGAGAAAATCATTTCCCAGTCCCGATTTTTCGGTAAGCGTCTTATGAGCCGCTTCTACTGCGGAAGCGATGCCTTTGTATTCGTTTTCGCCCACAAACTGCTTTAAATATTTATCGTTCAGTTTAACCGCCATTTTTGACTGTCATCCTTTCTTTTTAAGCTCATCGGCTCAAAACCCGTTTTCACAAAATATTTCGCAGGTATTTCCGTGTTGTTCAAGACTGAATCTACACGGAAAGCCAACGGGATATCCGCAAGAAGGGCTGTTAAAGCCGAGTAAAAATTTTCTTGTTATAATTATACCTTTTTTTAAAATTTTTTGCAAGATGTTTCAGGTGTTTAATATCATTTTAGCATTTTTTACAAATAATATGTGTTTAATTTGTATATTTTTTTAAAATTCAAAAAGTCCCTTCAATACAAATTCGAAACTCTTAAAAAATGTCAGCTTCTCGGAGCTGTCTTTAGCCGTAACTTTAGCTATAAACAAGGTGTCATCTTCGAGAAGCACTATTATTTTTCCGACACTGTCGCCTGCGGATACGGGAGCCTTTACCGCAGGCTTTATATTGTAAAGATAGGTGACCGATGCGCTTTTTCCTTTTGGGATAAGGCAGCAAAGTCCGGACTCCGCCTTTACGGAGACTGTTCTTAAAACTCCTTCCTCCACATTGATATCGGTTAATTCTTCGGGATCAAATTCCGGATAAAACAGTTCAAATCCGTTAAAGCCGTAATCTAACAGCGCCTCGGCAATGTCAAACCTTCCGTCGTCAGTTTCCGCTCCAAGCACCACTGCCACCAGCTCCATACCTCCGCGCTTAGCCGTAGCGGCAAAGCAGTAGCCGGCATTATCGGTAGTACCGGTTTTTAATCCGGTAATTCCTTCATATCCCAAAAGGCGGTTTGTATTAAGGAGCTGGGTCTCCCTGTCTGTTCCTTCCCGAACGTAGGTAAGCCGCGTAAGAAGGAATTCGTCATAATAATCGTATTTTCTCAGCTCCGCCGCCATTTTTGCCACATCGGCGGCGGTAGAATAATGGCTGTCAGCGTCAAGTCCCGTGCAGTTAACAAAATGCGTATTGGTCATATCCAATTCCGAGGCCCGTTTGTTCATTCTTTTAACAAACTCTTCTTCGCTTCCCGCTATATGCTCCCCAAGCGCCACGCAGGCGTCGTTGGCGCTGCTTATGACTATTGAGCGGCAGATGTCGTAAACGCTCATTTGTTCCCCTTCGTTAAGCCATATTACCGACCCGTCCATTGAAAACGCGTGATAAGAAGCGACTATAGTATCCTCAAAGCTCAGCCTTCCCGCTTTCATTTCCTCAGCGGCGATCAGAAGTGTCATTATTTTTGTGACGCTGGCTATGGCAAGTTTTTCGTCGGAATTCTGGGAGTAAAGCACCTGTCCTGTTGCCGATTCGGCAAGTATCACCGATCTTGCTCTAAACGCGGCTCTTGACTCGTCTCTTTTTTCTTTTTCATTTGTCTGCGCGCTTACGTCCGATACTCCCCACATGCAGGCGACCGCCGCAGCCGCCGCCAAAGCCGCGGCTGCGAAAAAAAGTCTTTTAATCCCTTTAAAAGCTGTCATTTCCTTTATCTCCTTAAAATTGATATCTACCCATAATTTATGTATAACAAGTCCTTTAAATGCGTAAGCTAATTGAAAAATGAAAGGATAATTTTATATATGACAAGACCGAAATCACCGTTGCTTAAGGAAATTATAAAGCTTACTTTGCTTTTTCTGATGGGGGGAATGATATATTTTGCCATTGAGGTAGCCTATAAGGGCGACAGCCACTTTTCAATGTTCATAACTGGAGGTGCGGCGTTTTTACTGATAGGGGGCATTAACTGTTATTTTGACCGCAATATGCCTCTTGTTTTTCAAATGCTGTGCAGTGCGGTTATAATAACCCTTCTGGAATTTATCAGCGGGGTAATAGTCAATTTATGGCTTCATTTAAACGTCTGGGATTACAGCAGTATCCCTCTTAACATAATGGGACAGATCTGCCCTCGGTTTTTCTTTATCTGGTTTTTTATTTCACTGGCGGGAATTTTTCTGGACGATTTTTTCAGATGCCGAATGTTCGGGGAAAAAATGCCCGAATATGCTTTGTTAAAGAGAAAGAGAGGAAGGGAAAAGGTGAAAATCGATTTATAATTGTATAAACACTTTTTAAAAAAACGGCGCACCCGGTGCAGCGGTTTAACTTGCCGTGCGGGATGTGCTGTTTTTTTATTTAAGTATTACGGGTCTGAGTATCTCACAGCCTGTGCCTTCGGAATAATGGCGCTGATAGCAGTGGGGCTTCCATTGCGGATATACCTTCCGACGCCGAAATCTCCAGTATCATAATTCCATGCCGTCTGCTCCCCCCTGAACATAACCTCGCCTTTATGCTTAAGATAGACAAAATGCGGATTAAAGAATACAAGATAATATAAAAAATAAAAAATAACACTTTACAATACATAAAAAATTTATACCAGTGCTTGCAATTTTTTTACATATATGGTATAATTTTTTAATAATATGTTTGAAAAAAATAAAGGTTAGGTAGCGAGCAAATGGCAAAAACTAAAGTGGCTGTACTTTTCGGAGGACAGTCAAAGGATTATTCGGTTTCTTTAAGATCGGCATATTCGGTCATAACGACGCTGTCCGCTGAAAATTACGACGTTATTCCCATAGGCATTACAAGAGTCGGACGATGGCTTTATTATCCCGGAAACTACGAAGCAATAGCCGACGGAAGCTGGGAAAACGATTCCGACTGCTGCCCTGCCGTTATCAGTCCCGACGCGGTTCATCACGGTATAATAAAGCTTATTGACAGCTCCGTAATGGCGGTTCAGCGTGTGGACGTTATTTTTTCGGTAATTTACGGTAAATTCGGCGAATGCGGCCGTATACAAGGCTTGTGCAAATTAGCGGGCATACCTTTCTTAGGGAGCAATCCCGAAGCCTCCGCCACCGCGGTGGATAAGTCGATGACCCACCTGCTGCTTGACGAGGCGGGAATAGAAACAATAAAATACTTTTGCATGGAACGCAGCGATATGCCTTATATTGACGATATAATAGATATACGGGAAAAGGATTTAAGCTATCCTTTAAGAGTAAAGGCTTCAAGCTGCAGCTCTTCTATCGGCTCAAATATTGCCTTTGATAAAAACGAGCTTAAATCCGCTTTAAAAATTGCCTTCTCCCATCACCATAAGGCGGTGGTGGAAAGCTATATTACAGGAAGAAGCCTTTGCTGCTGCGTATATGAGAATGAGGGACTTATAACCGCGTCCGATATCGGAGAAACGGTTCCCGTTGAAAGCACCATAGACCGTCTTAACAATTATATCAGCAAAACTTCAAAATTCAAAGTTCCCGCCGATATCCCCGATGATTTGGCGGAAAAAATAAAAACAACCGCAAAACGGGCTTTCCGCGTAATAGACTGTCAGGGCTTCGCACTGATTGACTTCCTGCTTTCCTCAGATAACAGACTGTACGCAACAAAAGTATCCACCGTACCTGGGTTTAACAGAAACAGCGCCCTCACCTCGCTTTTATCGGCAAGCGGATTGTCTTACTCTGAAATACTTGAAATAATGCTTAACAACGCGTTAGAGTCCAAAGCATAAAAATATAAAATACTATGGGCTGTCTGAAAAGCCGCAATTTGCACAATTTCTACTAACTGCGGACGCTTTCCGCGTCA
>CANDLP010000054.1 GCA_947385505.1 uncultured Clostridia bacterium | reverse complement strand
ACCGCACCTCCTTTAAAAAAATTAGGAACGATACCGTAACAGAGCGTCTGCCCCATAAGGCGGCAAACGCCGCTGCCAAAGGTATCTTTTTATGTTTGTACGGTTTTTCCGAAAATTTATATTTTCCTGCGGTTAGGAAAGCCGATTATGCCAGTGTAACGGTAAGAGTACCGACCTTGGTGTAGGTAGGGAGCTGAGCAGCGGGAGCGCCGCTGAGCGCCAGTTGAAATACCTGATTGGGCGCGGCGTCAACTGCTGTCCCTACGGCAGTAGCGATCGTCGTTGGATCGGCGGGAGTTACAGCGCCGGTGATATCTGTATGGCTTGCGTCCTGCGCATAGGCAACCGTCGCTTCAAGCTCCTTGTTTGTGTGGTTGGTAACGGTAACCTTGTCATCATTTTCCGCTGCCGGTGTAAAGCCCGCATTGCCGTCGGCAGCATAGGTGTGAGTATCGGGATCCCATGTACCGGCGCTGTAATTAAACTGCATTGCGCCCCATACGATGTCAACGCTGTAAACGGTCTTGTTTGTAGAGTCGTCGTACTTTACCTCAACATCGTGGCTGCCGTTTTCGCCAATCGCGTCGTCAATGGTGTCGCTGCCGGCCGCTGCGGCAAACGCGGAAACGGATAAAACTGCCATAGCGGAAAGCGCGGCAATAGTTGTGATAAACTTTTTCATAATAAATTCCTCCTGTAAATGTTGTTTTTACTCCTGCACTGTAATTTCAACGGGAATCTCGGTATTAAGCATCGCCTTTTCCCCGCTGTCCGGCTGATAAAACAGTACAATAAATTTTCCCTCATATCCCCCCTTGGAAAGCATTGTTTCGGTTCCTTCAAGAAGATCGAGAGTTGTGACCCTGTTGCCCGGTTCAAGCCGTCCGGACTGAACGATTAACGTATCATCGATAACAAGCTGGAGCACCATATTCTGATTGGATTTAGAGGGATTTGCGAACAAAAGTCCCGCCTTTTTCTCCGAAAGGTCGATAGTAACCTCTCTTGAATAGGTAAGGCTTACCGCTCCGCCGCCCTCAGGCTGTTCAAGCTTGCTGTCTTCGCCGTCGTCCATTGATTCGGCATATTCCTCTACATGCTGCGGCGCATAATCGGGTGACAGCACCACCGCCGGTTTTCTGAACCAGACAGCCCACACAGTGACCGAAATCGACCCCAACAGCAATAACAGCAGCAACAGCAGCAGTAAAAGCAGCCGCGTTTTTTTTATTTTTTCTTCTTTCTTTTCTTCTTTTTGGTTTCCTTTTTCTTCGTCAACCAAAATATCACCTCCGTTTTTGGCAATTATTTGTCAATGCAGTCTAATCGTTTTAGGTCACGGCTTAATTATAATTTAACTTGAATGAGAAATCAATATACTTTTCGTGAAGCTGTGTTTATTTTGCGTGAAAGCGAATTTTTTATATTCTGATTTTATAGAAATGCGCAAAAGCAGAGCTGCGACAAGAAGCGGAAGGCACAAGCAGTAAAGCCGGCGAAAGCGAAAGGAGCAGGATAAGGAGATCCAGCGGTTCAGCGAATTGAACGAATTCTTGGAGGAAACGTCAGCTTTTTTCGCGGCAAGCCATCGGAAGTCCGGAAAAACAAAAGATTAAAGTTCATAGCGAAAAAGACGGAAGACGGCGCGGTAAAGGGAAAAATCAGCAAACGGCCTGTAATCGGTGAAAACGGCAAACTGACCGAAGTAAAAAATCTTCCCAACAACAAAATTATCTATAGCCGTACTGAAAACCGGTTTTTCAGAAGGCTGACTACATTTTGGGTAAGCCTTTTGTTGTCTTGAATGCACCGCGAGAGTTTACACGATGCAGGATATTATACAATACACAAAAACAGAATAAGATTTTTACCATTTAACAAAACTATACCGCGCACAGCCGTAAAACGGTCTGTGTGCGGTATAGCTTTGCACTGCCATATTTATAGAACTATATTTGGAATGGCATCAGTAATTATATCCACTTGGTTTTGTCAAGCTCCGAAACAAACCTCTCCATTTCTTCTTTTGAACGTATAGTGTGAGTATGCGCGATAACCTCCCGTCTGTGAGCGGGGGTAAGAGTGGAAAAGTAACTCATGGCGGCGTTATTCTTGGACAGCGCCATGCTGAAGCCCAATGGAATTTCGTTATCTTTTTCGGGTATAGTCATAATTTCGTTTTCCTTTCTTTCAGCAAATTATTTTAAATATACGCAGATGTCTTAGCCTTTTTTAAAATCCCACCTCCACCTCCTTTACTACTCCGTTTTCCAACCCCACTTTTACATCATTCTCACCTTTCCCTTTATATCTGAATGTCGCGTTAACCTCGCCCCCTCCGAATCTTATTCTTATCGAAGCTCCGTCAAATTCCGCCGGCAGTCTCGGCGAAAAGCTGATATTATTTCCCCTTATCTTAACCCCGAAAAGTCCCTCAAAAACGCATTTCCAATACCAGCCCGCCGCCCCTGTATACATTGACCAGCCGCCCCTTCCGTAACAATGCGGGTTAGTATAAATATCGGCGGTCATAAAATATGGTTCCCTTCCGAATCTCTTATCCTTATAAGAAGGATTAAGCATATTAAGCAGTTCAAACCCTCTCTTATTCTGCCCCAGTTCAAAACAGGAAATACAGTACCATACCGCGCCGTGGGTATATTGTCCCCCGTTTTCCCTTACGCCTATGGGATAAGATTTAACATATCCCGGATCCTGTACGCTTTCGGAACCGTTGTCGAACGGCGGCGCAAACAGTTTTATTATACCGTTCTTCTTGTCCACAAGCTGTTCCCACGCTGTATTTGAAGCGGTAACTACTCTTTTTGTGTCGGGAAGTCCGCAAAGCGCGGCAAAGGCCTGAGGCAAAAGGTCGATCTTACAGGCCTCGCTTTCGTTTGCTCCCATTTTTTCTCCATTGTCATAAAACGCCCTCAGATAATGATCCCCGTCCCACGCGTTTTCTTCTATGGCTACGCAAAGATCGGCGATATTTTTTTCCAGCTCCTCCGCATACGCCCCTTCTCCTCTTTCACGCGCCACCGGAGCAAATCTTCTTCCGCACAGGATATAGAACATTGATAGCCACACGCTTTCGCCGTTCCCTTTCTCCCCCACGCGGTTATACCCATCGTTCCAGTCGCCGCTCCCCATTTTCAGAAGCCCGTTCTTGCCTTTGTTAAAGCCCTTTTCCATAGCCTTTTTACAGTGCTCGAATATACTCTCCTTTCCTCCGTCTCCGGACGCCTCCATAAAAAGCTCGCTTTTATCCTCAGGCAGCTGAGGCCCCGTACAGTATTCGGTTTCAATACCCCAGAAATCACCGTTAATATACCGAAAATCATCCTTTAATGCGCTTCCGAATACCTCCGCGAATTCGCAGGCGGTGAATGGGAGCCATAAAAGGTCGTCGCTGCACCTTGTCCTTACGCCTACCTTTTTGTTAAGGTTTCCGCAGGTGAATTCATGCCACCAGTGCAGAACATCCCCTTCGGGGAACTGGCTTTGGCAGCAGCGCAGAATGTGCTCCAAAGCGATCTTCGGCGACAGGTACATTACGGCGAGACAGTCCTGAAGCTGATCCCTGAATCCGAAACCGCCGCCGTTCTGATAGAAGCCCGTCCTGCCCCAAATGCGGCAGGATAAAGCCTGATGAGGCAGCCATGTGTTGAACAGTCTGTTTAAGTTTCCGTCCGGAGTGGATATCTCGATGCTGTTCTCATAAATCGGACCGCAAGGCGTGCCGTCCAGAGCCTTTACCGACTTTGCCGCTTCCGCCCTGTTTTCACAGTAACCTAAAATATAGCGTATCCTGAGTTTTTCTCTCGGCGGCAGTATAATTGGCACTATAACTCCTACCGTTTCCGCGTTTACCCGACCTGTTTCCTCAGTACACTTTGAAAAATCCCCGCTCCTTATTTCCTCTTCTGAAAAGGAATAACGCGCTTTTTTATTGCAGTACACTACAGCCGCGCCCTTGTAATTGAGATTTTGGGAATTGGTAATAATCAGCGCGCCGTTTTCCGTTTCCGCCACCGGCATAGAGCCGTTGATTCGGTCTCCCAAAACGGGCGCGATCTTGTAAATAAGCTCAAGTTTCTGCTCGCTGTCCGAGGTGTTTAAAAGGCTTACCGTCAGCTCTTTTCCTAAGCCCTTTGAGTATACCTTTACCGACGTTTCCGATTCGATACAACCTTCATGCGCCTTATAAGAGCAATACTGAGGTGTAAATTCCGCCAAGCTTCCCCTTATAATATCGTATAAGACATTGCCGCTTTTTAAAAGCAGCATTTCGTTTCCGTTATCCGATATGGGATCGTTTTCCCATGGGGTGAGCTTGTTTTCCCTGCTGTTCAAAGCCCACGTGAAGCCGAGACTGTTCTGCGACAAAAGTGTACCGAAGCGGGCATTGGAAAGGATATTACAGCGTATATCATCCTCTCTGCTTACAATATAGCCGTCGTCGGTAAAGCGGCTTTCCTCTTTTTTGTGGGAGCATTGCCTTATTTTCAGCGGCGGTCTTTGCTCCGTTTTTCCGTTCGCCTGCTGTATTAGGGAGTTTTTTAACTCGGTTCTGGCCGAAAGAGCATATATAAGAGTCAGTATTTCCGGAGCAAGCTCCGATCTCACAAACGCCCGTCCCAGACCAATAAGTTCGCCTTCCGCCCCGCTTTTTTCAAGAGCGTTTTCACACAGTATTATAAGGTCGCATTTTACTCCGCAGCGGTCAAGCCCCTGTTTTAAAAGCACCATTGTTTTTGTTTCCTCCGCCTTTGCGGTAATCAGCGGATAATCCCCCGATATGGAATATCCCCATAAAGCGCTTTTGTCAAGACAATTTTCCTTCCTCGCGCCAAGGATTATTTTTTCCTCTGTTTCACCGTACAGCAAAGCGGGAAGAGTAACCGAGGCGATACGTCCGTGAACGGTAGACAAAGCCAAAGGCGAAGGGGCAAAATCTTCCTTAATCCCGATTCCGCCGCTCCTTAACCTTAACGCCGCCTTTTTTGCCTCTTCCACGCTGTCGGCGTAGCAGTAAAAGAAGGCGATCTTCTTAGTTTCCCCCGCGTCCACCGTTATATCGTCCTTTACAAAAAGACAGGGTGAAGGAATGGCTCGGTCGTAGCATTCCCTTAAAAGAGCTTTATCAAAAAACGAAAACGGCGAAAAACCGAGACACTCCTCTTTGGAAAAACAATAGGTGAAGTCCGCCTCCTCATAAAATCCGGCGGCGCAGGCGGTCACTTTGTCTTCGTCTCTTTCCTTGCGGTAAAATACAAAAAGCTTATTTTCTTTGTCATACTCTATTTTTAAAAACAGATCCATAAACATAGGATGAGCTGAATAGTCTGATTCCTTTGCCAGCGTAGGTTCGCTGTAAAGGCAAAGAGTAAGCTGCTTTTTTGAACGGCTCTTGTTTTTTACGCTGAAAGTGCGTATTTCCGCGTTTTGTTCCGCTCTTACCCTCATTTCGTAAATCAGACCTTTTTCCTCGCCTTTGTATAGTGTCTCCCTGTCAGAAAAAACCGTTGTGGGCTTCATTTTAAATTTGGGATGATAAAAGAATGGATAAACTTCGCTTCCGTCGCAGAATCCGTAAAAAGCCCCGTGAGGGCGGTCAAGATAACTGCGGGAATCCGTATTGCCGTTTACCGTACTAACTTCCGTTTTTACGCCCCTGTAAATACCCTTAAACATACCGTTGGCGGAAGTAAATAAAGTAAGGCTGCCGCCGCTGAGAGGATTTACGGGAGAACAGAAAAGCTTCTGTTCCTTGATTTCTTCTTTTTCCTTAGGCGTTCTTTCCTCGCTTTGACTTGGAACGGAATTCAATATTTTTTCTCCTGCCATAACTTTTTCCTCCGAAAGCTCCTCCGCTCTTTTTATCCTTTCGTCACTTAAAAACAGCTTGGAGCAGATATTATCCTTTAAAAGATTGGCCGCGCCCGCTATGCTCATTCCCACATGGTGAGCCATATGGCTTTGTATAACCGCCGCCTTTCTTCCCACCCGCCGCCTTGTGTAATCCACCGCTTCGTAAAATCCGTACTTAGGATCAAAGGCTCCCTCCTTTTCAAGGCGGCACAGGTTGTTCCAGCTTTCCAGCGGTTCCATAGACAATGTGAGATAACTGGAATAGGGGCTTATAACACACTCGCTGTCCATTCCCCCCTTAAGGGCGGTTTTCTGAACCCCGTGGGCTTTATACTGATAGTTAAGCTCGCTGTCAAAAGCGTAATAGCCGCTTTCGGAAATTCCGAAGGGCGTATGTCTCCGCTTCTGACAGTGAAAGGCGTATTTCAGAGCTTCATAGCACATGCTCCCCTCCTTTGAGGTTATCAAAAGCTCAGGCATAAAAAACTCGAACATTGTTCCCGTCCACGCTACCGCCCCCGCATAGGCGCCGCTTCTGGACATGGTTCGTGACAGCGCCCGCCAATGGGATTTAGGCGCCTGTCCCGTGGCGATGGCGGCATAGCTTAAAAGCCTTGCCTCCGACATCAGCATATCGTAATTGTGATGGGACAGCTCGTCTTTTTCGGTATCGTAGCCTATGCTGAAAAGCTTGTTTCTTTCCCGGTAAAATTCGGAAAGCCTTGTGGCGTTTATAATAAGCTCAAGCCTTTGCTTAAGGGCAGAAGAAAGTCCGTTTACCCTTAAACATTCCTTTACCGCTATAATACAGCAAAAGAAGTTGCCGCTGTCCACCGAGGATACGAAGCCCGACACGGGCTTAAGGGAAGCGAGATCATACCAGTTGTACAGATTCCCCCGCCACTTGGGGAGTTTTTCGATGGAATCCATCGCCTTTTCCGCAAGTCCCGTAAATTCCTCTCCCGTAATTATTCCCAATTCGTAAACCGCCGCCGCTGACAAAAGATACATTCCGATATTTGTGGGAGACGTTCTGGGGCAGACGCGGTAAACAGGTCTGTACTGAACGTTGTCGGGGGGCAGCCATGAGGTATCGGAACCGATATGATCCCTGTAAAAGCTCCACATTTTTTCCGTCTGAGACAAAAGCTCCTTCTTTGCCGCTTCGTTAAGCGAAGGCGTAAAGCTGTTTCTCGGCTTATCCGAATACATAAAAAACGGAAGGGCGGCGCACATCAGCAGGGCGGCGGGAAAGACGGAGTATTCTCCCCGATAAATGCACAAAAACATAAGAAAGGCGGACAGGAGAAACGCAGGCAAAAGGTGCCATGCCCCCCCGATAAACGCCGTTTTTTCAAAAAAACCGCTGGTGGTCCACTGTAAAAGGTTCCGCTTTGATATCAGATTTCGCCACAGGGTCTTTACCAAAGCGTCTAACGAAACAAGCGCCGCTTTGGACAAAGTCATAACCTCCAGTATTGCTTTGGAGGCAAGCTGTTTCACCTCGCTGACTATTGGCGAATAAAAACGCCGTTTTACGCCAAAATAAAGCCCCCTCGCCGCAGATGACACCAGCGGCGGAATAAAGGGCAAAAGCAGCGACAGATAGGCGGCAATGCTCAAAATAAAGCCGTTTTTCACAAAACAGGACAAAAATAATAAGGAAAGGCAAAAAACAGGATGAAGCCCTCGTCTTATATTATCCAGAAGTTTAAATTTCGTAAGAATGGAAAAGTCTTTTCTGAATATATGCCTGAAATTCTGAAAATCTCCTCTGATCCAACGATGGGCTCTTTTAAAATACGCCTTTGAGGAAGGCGGAAAGCTGTCTGAAAACTCCACATCTCCCGCATAGGCTGCTCCCGTAAGCCCGCCCTCTAAAATATCGTGGGACAATACCCTTTCGGGACGGAATTTATCGCAGCAATCCTTTAAAAAATTCTCTTTTCGTATTAACCCTTTGCCGCAGAATATCCCCTCTCCGAAAAGGTCAAAGTAAAATTCTCCCCCGAAGCTGTCATAGGCGGAGACGCAGCTTACCCCGCCGTTTCCCGCCATAGCGCGGGCAAACGGGGTTTTAAGCGTGGAGCTCAGCGTGGAGGTACAGCGGGGAACGATTATCCCGTAATCCTTATTCAAAGGGTGAAGGGCAATGGCCGCCAATTCCTTTATGCTGTCCATAAGCGGTATCGTGTCAAGATCCAAAGCGGCAATAAACTTACACTCTCTTAACGGGGAAACATTCCCCAATACCCGATAAAAATTCCCCTCTCCGCCGCAAAGATATTTCACCAACTCCTCAATCGCTCCTCTTTTGCGGTCAAAGCCCTGATATTTATTCATGGTCTTGGAGTATACCCTTTTGCGGAAAATAACACAGCACTCGGGGAAAATAAGTTTCCTAAGCTCCTCACCTTCGCCGAAAAGCTTTTCATCACCTTCCTTTATTTCACTGTCCGAAGGAGCAAGGTCACACAGGATGCAGAAAAAAATACCTTCGGCGGGATTTTTAAGCTTAGCGGTCTTAAGCCGCAAAAGCGCGTCCCTTAACCCTTCCTCGTCGGAAACAAGCGCGGACATTGCGCAAAGGGTAAGCCCCTCTTCAGGCAGCGCTTCGCCTATTTCTATCCTCGAAAGCGGGTGTGACCGGGCAAAACGCGACATTATCAGGTCGGCAGCAGACTTCACCGCCCCCCATAACGGAAAAAAACTTATAGGTATGACCCACAGTCTTGTAAAAATCCCCGTTAAGACCGACAAAGCAAGAGCGGCGCCCAGCTGCGTCCACACATACGCTTTAGCATTCCCGAAAGGATAAATATTTCGGTAATCTTCTTCTATCACCTGTCCTATGTGTAAATCGTCCAATAGGGCTCTTTTGGTTATCTCGGAGGTGTACTGTCTTTCCTCGATTCCCGTCAGCCTTGAAATAAGGGCGGTCTTGGCGCGGTATTCCCTTCTGGTTTCCTTTGAAGATTTTACGTATATTCCGTCAAACAGAAAAGCCTGATGAAGCGGGCTGAGCTTCTCCAAAGCGTTTTCGTCCAGTTCCTTTACCCTGTACATTTTATCAAGATAAAGCTTTGAGTCCTCAATGTCCGAAGCCGCTTTAAGAACAATACAAAGCTTTGTCTGCCATATAAGACTGTTCAGTTCCTCCTCGCTTATATATCGGGTCTGAGATAAAGTGTATATAAGCTCGGAAACTGTTTTGTCGTTTATGTCATTAAGACGGCAGATCTCAGCACCAAGCGCGGGAAGATTTTCATCAAGACTTGCGCAGGTTTTTTTATCACGGCTTTCCCTGACCCCTTCTTTTAAAGTAAAATACATATAAGGCGCGGATTTTATAAGTCCTTTTATTTCCCTTTCAAAAAGGTGATTTTCATTTAATATTTTATCGCCGCGAAGAAGCTTTTCGGTCTTTTTTAAGCTTTTTAAAAAGACCGTTCCCCTTACGGCGGTATTTGCGGCATTTTTCCGAGACATTTTTATATGACCTTTCCTTTCCTCCTGAGGAAGTTTTTACCTTTGGCATATGCGTCTTCCCTTGGCATATGTGCATTCGGCGCAAACATGACGGCTTGAAAAAACACAGAACCTGTCTTCACAAGATATTGCACGCGTCTTTTCGGCAAATTCTGCCGATGACTGCGTTAAATTTTCTTGACTTGCGGCAGCAAGCCTGCGAAAATTTGCCTTGTCCCCGACAAAATTTGCTCGAAAATCCGCGCACAAATCATGTGAAGACAGGTTCATATTTTTTCAGGTTTTTTCAAACTTATTCCTTTCCGTATGAAAAAAAGTTTTGCTTTATCTATTGTTAACAAAGCTGTGCGAAAAATGTGTCGGTATAATAAAAACTTTTCTTTTTTGTAAGATTTTGAGAAAATTTTATCCTAACCCTTGCTTTTTTCCGATAAATATTATATAATATTACTGCAACTCTTTGGAAAAATAAATACGAACCTGTCTTCACAAGATTTGTGCGTGGATTTTCGAGCAAATTTTGTCGGGGAC
>CANDLP010000053.1 GCA_947385505.1 uncultured Clostridia bacterium | reverse complement strand
CCCCACGTCCGTGCACACTCTTTCCCTACACGACGCTCTTCCGATCTATACGAAATTCAAGCGTTCCATAAAAGGAAGCGAAGCGTCCTCCGCTTCTTCAAGAACACGTTCATTGAATTTCAGCCAAGACAGCTCGCGGTTGTCAAAGCAGCCGTTAAATATTTCGTTCATTTTTAAAAGGTCCTTTTAAATAAAGTTTTCTTTAAAATAGTTTTTACCGTAAAAGCGCAAAAGGGCGGAGCTTTCTCGTCCTTCTCCCCCCTTTTATACCTTCTTTACCGATTATCCGTTAACGCTGATAATTATTCTCAATAATTACAAACATTTTTTCGTAACTGCGCCTTTACTTTAAACCGCCCTTCCTTAATTCCAAAGCTTTCTTTGTAAAGCTTGCAAACAACGGATGCGGTCTGTTTGGTCTTGACTTGAATTCGGGATGGAACTGCACCGCCAAAAACCAAGGATGTACGTCCCTTGACAGCTCCACTATCTCAACCAGTTTGCCGTCAGGCGACTGTCCCGACAGTATAAGCCCCTTATCCGCCAACACCTGTCTGTAAGTGTTGTTAAACTCATAGCGGTGACGGTGACGCTCATAAATCAGCTCCTCGCCGTATATTTCTCTTGCGAGGGTTCCCTCCGAAAGCTTGCAGGGATACAAGCCCAGTCTCATAGTGCCGCCCATTTCAACGTTTTTCTGATCCGGCATAAGGTCTATTACCTTATACATTCCGTCCTCGGCAAATTCCGCCGAATTGGCTCCGTCAAGCTCGGCAGCGTGCCGCGCGAATTCTATGGTAGCCATGTGCATACCAAGACAAAGTCCGAGATAAGGCACCTTGTTTTCCCTTGCGTAGCGAACCGCTTCAATCTTACCCTCTATTCCTCTGTTGCCGAAGCCGCCGGGCACAAGGATACCGTCGCAGTCGGAAAGCAGCTCGGAAGCCGTGCTATCCGTTACCTCCTCCGAATCTATCAGCTTTATGTGAACGTTGGCGCCGTTAAAAAAGCTGGCGTGGCGAAGGGATTCCATTACCGACAAATACGCGTCGGGAAGCGCCACATATTTGCCCACAAGTCCTATCGTAAGCTTTTCCTTCGCATTCTCCTGCATATGAACCATATCCGTCCATTCTCCAAGATCAGGCTCAGGATTTTCCATATTCAAATGGTGACACACAACGTCAGCAAGCCCCTCTTTTTCAAGCATAAGCGGCACCGCATACAAGGAAGAAGCGGTAAGGTTAGGGATAACGTCCTCCTTGCGCACATTGCAGAAGCTGGCTATTTTAGCCTTCATCTCCTCCGGAATCTCCGACTCGCTGCGGCAGACAAGCACAGTAGGCTGAATCCCGTAGGACAAAAGCGACTTTACGCTGTGCTGAGTAGGCTTTGTCTTAAGCTCGTCGCTTCCCGTCACAAAGGGGAGCAGCGTTACGTGTATGTACATAACGTTTTCACGGCCTTTATCCGCCACTACCTGCCTTATGGCTTCGAGGAAGGGAGTGCTTTCAATGTCTCCGACCGTGCCGCCAATTTCGGTAATGACCACGTCAACGGGAGTTTCATGAACGTTTGCGGCTCTGTAAATACGTTCCTTTATCTCATTTGTAATATGGGGAATAACCTGAACCGTGCCGCCGAGATAATCGCCTCTGCGCTCCTTGCTGATAACGCTCCAGTATATTTTGCCAGTGGTAACGTTGCTGTTCACCGACAGATTTTCGTCAATAAAACGCTCATAATGTCCTAAATCCAAATCGGTTTCAGCCCCGTCGTCGGTAACGAATACCTCGCCGTGCTGGTAAGGACTCATTGTCCCGGGATCAATATTGAGGTACGGATCGAATTTCTGTATGGTTACCTTATAACCTCTGTTTTTCAGCAAACGTCCCAGCGACGCCGCGGTAATTCCTTTTCCTAAGCCGGAAACAACGCCTCCGGTAACAAAAATATACTTGGTGGTCATTTTTAATATCCTTCCTGAATTTCAGATGTAAATATATACTTATTATTTTACTATAAATCAAGCTTTTTTTCAATAGTTTAATAAAACTTTTTTATTTTTTGTCTTTGGAGCATTTTACGTGAGTATAACGTCGAATTTTTATTCTCCTCTCCCCCGTTTCCGCTTCTGAACAAAAAACAAGGTAAAAAATTATTCGTCTTCCATTTCAATGTTGTCAAAAATGTTCGAGTCGAAAAATTCACGCAAAGAGATATTAAATCCAAAACAAATTTTGTGTAATGAAACAACACCCGGATTTTGGCTCTTATGATTGAGCATACTATAAACCGTGGACGGAGATATTCCGGCAATATTAGCAAGAGCGTTAACCGAGATTTCACGCTGACTGCACAATTCGTTTATTCTTTTTGCTACGGCTTCTTTGGCATTCATATTTTGATCCTCTTTTTACGATATATCGTTGAAATAATGTTACCAAAGATTTTTAAAAAATGTGTGGGATATATCCCACAAAAGCAAAAATGTGGTATAATATAAATTATATACCGAAATGTGCAAAACGCAAATTTTTTTAGGATAATAGCTCTGCAAATTTATGCCATATATTGTGACGTTGTTTCATAAATTATGTCATCAATTGCGTTGTCAGGCAAGTTCCGTTAATAATGTAAACGGAGGTAATCAAAATGATAGAAAAATCAAAGGTAGCGTGCTTTTCCGGTCACCGCAAATTGCCCGCCGACTGTGCCGCACTTCAAGCGGAGCTTGAAAAAACTGTTGTAGATCTTATAAGCCGCGGAGTAGTGTTCTTCGGAAACGGCGGCGCTCTCGGATTCGATCAATTGGCTGCGTTAACTGTTCTGAAAGTGAAAAAAGATTACCCTCATATAAAACTGGTTATGGTCCTTCCCTGTCCTCCCAAACAGCAATCTCTTAAATGGAGCGAAGCTCAGCGGGAAAAATACAACAAAATTCTTCAACAGGCAGACAAAGTAAAAATAATTGCCAATCAGTACACAAGCAGCTGTATGCTTATACGAAACCGGCATATGGTAAACAACAGCGCTTATCTTATATGCTATCTTCGGGAACATCACGGCGGAACATTTTATACGGTAAACTACGCCGAGCAGCGCGGTCTGACAATTATACGGCTGTGAAAATATGTTATATTACAGTATTTATCGGCAGAGAAATAACAAAAAGAACGGCGTACAATTTGTCAGCAAGAAATGCTTTTTATTGTATCGATACGGTATTACAACAAAACCCGAACGCGCGTTATCGGTAAAATTTTCCGCGTTTCTCCTGCCGAAGCATGAAGAAAAAAATTTAAAGTTCTGTTTTTTTATTTATCGGGTATTTTTAATGAATTTTTGAAAAAAATAACACCGACATATCTTTAAACCTTCACAATCCATTGAAAGTACTCAAAAACAACAAGCAAATCAGGAAAAAGTTTGTATTTTTTTGTTAATTGAACCTTTTGCAGATAAATGATATAATAATACAAAGCTTCAATATGGAGCTTGTACGGAAAAAAGCGATATGTTATAAAAAAATATATTATCGCGATATGGCACTTACACCGATAACCATTTCAACAAAGAATAAAATCAGTGTTGAAACGCTAAAGAAAGGACAAATCAATATGAAAAAAATTATTGCTGCGATCATAGCGGCGGCTCTTATCACCTCCGCTTTTACCGCTTGCAGCGGCGGAAACGAGGACAATAACACCACAACCACAACAGCCGCAAGCGAAAACACTTCGGAAACTACCGAAGACACAAGCGCTTCCGACGAAACAAGCGCAGCGGATAACACGGAAGAAACCGAAAACACCGATAATACCGAGAATCCTCCCGCTTCCGACGGTGAAGCCGCCAAAATACTTGACGCAATTAAAAATGCCTACGGTGAGAACTATCTCCCAAACATGCCGATAGACGAGACTTATCTCACCACCGTACTCGGTCTTGAAGAAGGCAGCTTTACCGATTTCGCGGGTGAGCTTCCCATGATAAGCGCTCATGCTGATATGGCTGTTATAGTTAAGGCTGCCGAAGGAAAAGCCGACGATGTAAAAGCTAAATTAGAGACGTACCAAAAGTATCTTATTGAAGAAAGCTTACAGTACCCTATGAATGTGGCAAAGGTTAATGCCTCTAAGGTGCTTGAAAACGGGGATTACCTCGGATTTATCATTTTAGGCGCCTTTGGCGACGATGAGAACACCGATGAAACCCAACAGGCGGAATTTGCCGAGGAACAGGTAAAGATAGGCGTTGACGCTTTCAACAGCTATTTTGAATAATCGGAATTTAATACTAATCCCTTTTTGAACTGTGGGATTAGTGTTTTGGGTGCAGTCTCATTTTGAACTGTGGGTATTACGTCAGTTCAAAATGGGATTGGTATAACAACAGCAAAAACCCCGCCGAAATTTCGGCGGGGTTTTTGCCATGAGAAAATAAGAAAGAGTGAAGAAGAACTCAAAGAGAAAAGCGAAGTATCAGCCCTTTACGGCGCCCAGCGCCACTCCCTTGACAATATGCTTGGAAAGCGCGATATATACAATGACAACCGGTATAATCGAAAGGAGAATCATCATATAAACCTCGCCTATGTCGCAGTTCTGAGACTGTATCTTTTGACGAAGTGTGGCGTTTACAATTGGAAGCGTCCACATCTCCGACTTGCTCAAAACAAGGGCGGGAGTAAAGAAGTTGTTCCATGACGCGACGAACGCAAATATCATCTGAACCGCTATTGCCGGTTTCAGCATAGGAAGCGCAATCGCGTTGAATGTCATAAATTCGCCGGAACCGTCAACACGGGCGGCTTCAATAACCTCCATAGGAAGCGAGCTTTCTATGTACTGCTTCATATAAAAGAATACCGAAGGCGCTGCTATCGCGGGAAGTATAAGCGGCCAGTATGTGTTGGTCATATTAAACTTTCCAACCAGTTGAACGAAACCTACCGCCGCCACCTGTGTGGGTATGGTCATAATTACCATTATAAAGTTAAAGGCGAATTTCTTAAGCTTAAAATCATAAACATGTATGCCGTAAGCCGTCATTGCCGAAAAATAAGAGGTCAGTATACAGGAAGACGCGGCGATAATAAAACTGTTCAGCATACTGCGGGGGAGTGTGAAAAGCGCAGTATCGTTCCATGCGGTCTCGAAATTTATAAGAAAATGTCCTCCCGGTATAGGATCAAAGCCCGCCTGCAACGAGGCATTGGAATGCGTGGAATTGAGAACCAGAAGAATAAGTGGAAAAAGCGCCAGAAAAGTGACAAGTATAAGGAAAATATACGCAACCACCCTTGCGGCAATAAGCTTGCCTTTCGAGTTCTCATTATTGCGGATAGTCTGTTCTTTTATTGCCATATCGGTTACGCTCCCTTCTTTGCTTTTTTAGGCTTTTTTCCGCTGTCGTTTGCCATTGTCTTATAAACAATAACGCTTAAAATTCCGGTTATTATAAAGATGATAACGGATAGTGCGCCTGCCATGCCGTAATTCTTAGAGGTTCCCAGATAATTGTTCAGGTACATGATCATTGTCATGGTGCTTCTGTTAGGCGAACCAAGGTATGTACCGATAACCTGAGGCACGTCGAACATTTGCAGACCGCCGATAAGAGAGGTTATGGCAACATAAACCATAATCGGCTTTAAAAGAGGAATAGTTATCTTATAAAAAACCTGCCATGATGTGGCGCCGTCTATTGACGCTGCCTCAAAAAGACTCTGATCTATTCCCATAATGCCTGCCATCAGAAGGATTGTGGTATTTCCGAACCACATCAGAAAGTTTATCATCGCGATTATCCCTCTGGTAGTCCACTTGTTGGCGAAAAAGTCAAAGGCTTCCCCTCCGGAAGACATAATAAACTGATTAAACGGACCGACTTTTGAAAACAGCATAAAGAACAGCATTGCGAACGCTGCCGCCATAATCAGGTTAGGCATATAAATAACCGTTTTGAAAAAACCCTGACCTTTGATTCTGAGTCTCTCGCCGGTAAAAATTACCGCAAGCAGCAGAGAAAAAACAAGCTGAGGTACAGCGCCCATAAGCCACATTATTATGGTATTGATAAAATAGGTAAAAATATCAATGGAACCGTTTTTGTCGGGTGTAAACAATGTTACGTAATTATCGAAGCCTACGAAATTAGGACCTATTACGTTCAGACCCGAACGGTAATTTTCAAAAAAGCTGTAATAAAAAGTAGATAAAAGGGGGATCAACTGAAATATTATGTATACTATGAAGAACGGAGCAATAAATATGTAGCCCCATTTCGCATAGCTTACCAATTTATGCTTTTTCATAGCACTGACCTTTCTCCGTATCAAGGTTAGTAATAATCAATATTAGTAAAGAGAGGTGAAGCGAGCATAACGCCTCACCTCTCTTTGGTGCCGAGCAAGTATTAACGGTATTATTCGGGAGTAACAACGTCGGGAGCGACAGTCTTAAGATCCTTATAGAAGTTGGACCAAGCCTCTTCCTCTGTCTTAGGGTCACCGTTGAACCATTCGATCATTCTGCCGGGAAGCGTTTCCTGGAAGGTCTGGTCGTACTGAGTATGGAGAGCGGGATCCCATGTGATATTCTTTGCGCATTCAGCCATAATGGCGGCGTCGTTCTGACCGCCGAGGAGGTCGTTGCCGTAGCTTGTATCAGCTGCGTACTTTTCCATCATAGGCTTGTTGCAGGAGAATTCGGACTTCTGTTCCCAAAGCTGAGCTATAATCTCGGTGTTTTCGCTGAACGCCTTCATAATGTCTTCAACAAGACCAGCATTGTCGGTGCCTGTCGCCTTAAGAAGCCATGTGCCGCCCCAGAAATGCTCCTGAGGTCCTACGCATACCGCCCAGTCTCCGTTGGTCTGTTCCTTGGCGGTGCCCATGCAGAAGTTATAGTACCAAGCGGGGCCGAAGAAGCACATAACCTTGCCGTCGGTACCCATCTGAACGGACTTTTCATCGTCCCATCTCTTACATGTAAGAGTGTATCCGTTGTCAACATAGCTCTTGGCCTGCTGGAGCCATGCGGTGAACTCGGCGGGAACCTGGAACTCGTTGCTGTCGGAAAGGAAGCTGGATGTAGCGTTGTTGGTGTAGCATCTGAGAGTTTCTTCAACACATCCGGTCATTATGTAACCCTTTGCCTTAGCGTCAGCGGCTACTGCGTCAAACTTATCCCAGCTGTCCAGAAGCTTCTGTACTTCATTAGGATCATCTGTTCCGAGAACGTCCTTGGCTATGGATCTTCTGTAAATAAGAACGGAAGGAGCGGCCTGGAAGGAAAGCCCCTTAAGCTGATCATTTCTTACGTCCGTAGCGGCGTTAAGAGTGTAGGAATAAATATCCGAAGAGGGAGTGTAAGAAAGCGCGGAAGTGAAATCGGAGGAAGCGTACTTCTTAATATAGTCGGCTTCCGCAAGGAACATATCAACCTTATTGTCAGCGCTTGCGTCGCCCTGGTTAAACAAGGCTTCGTCCAGCTTCTGCTGATAAACGCCGCCGTCGTTGGCGTTAACAACCCAGTTTACGTCTACTCCCTCGGGATGTTTGTAATAAGCTTCAAAGTAGTTCTTGAAGTCTTCGTTCCAGCAGTAAATGTTAATCACCTTGCCTTCATCGTCCGCAAGCTTGTAACCGGTGTCCACCTGATGAGGCGTCTTGTTGTCAACCTCACCGCCGCCGTTTGATTCTGCGGCGGAAGTGGTAGTATCGGCAGCGCCGCCGTTAGTTTCAAGCTGATTGCCGTCATCGTTGTTACCGCCGTTGTCCTGTGTACAGCCGGCTACCGACATAAGGATCGCGGAAGCAAGGACAGCTGCAAAAATCTTTTTCTTCATCATTTTTTTCCTTTCAAAAATACTTGTACTTATCCGACAGGTCTCTCATTTACCTGAGGGAACATTGCTGCAAATCTTCAAAAAACAATATTCGCCGATTACAATTTTATTGTTGTCCGCGCGGTTGTTTATAACTGATCGGAAATTTAACCGCGCCGATCCGAAAACCGGAAATAAAATATTATAACAGCAGAAGTTTTGTTTTCAGATTTCATTTAAATTATATTACAAAAGTTTCACTTTTGCAAGAGTTTTTTTCCTGTTTTATTTCCCGAAATTGACGGAAACAGCTATGATATCGTTTTCATTTTTTCTTTTATTTTTTTCTTTGTTTAAATTGCTATATGAAAAAATCGTGAAAATTTAAATTTTACTTAAATTTCTGAAATCGATTAACAATCCTTTATTTAAAAGGATTAGCAGAATATGTTTTACATTTGTAAGCTGAATTTACTTAAATTAAGCGTAAATAAATATTTAAAAAAAATTTACTGATTTGTGCAAATCGCTGAAAAAGATTTTGTAACCTGTTGTAATCGTTTTCACAAACTTCATATTCATTGTAATATTTAAAACTGCCCGTATTATTACAAAATCAACATAGAAACGAGTATATTTTGTTACTGTTTTGTAATAATTATACAGTCGACTTTTTAATATAAAAAATTACAAAATATTACACAAAATACAAAGGAAAAATATAACTAAATTTTCTTCGGAAAATTTACAAAAGGGGTTGAATTTGTGAGCAAATTTATGTATAATTATCGTAGAGTTAAAAACATTTATGCTAATCTCTTTTTGACTTGCGTAATATCCACAGGTCAAAAAGAGATTGCACCCAATGGGCTGATCTCACAGTTTAAAAAGGGATTAGTATTAAGCATTTAGGAGCGTTTTCGTTTATGAACAGCCGCAGAATACGAAATTATAAAGCTTGTTTTTTAATGAGCGGCACAGTTGTATCGCGCAGAGTCTCCAAATGGTATTCTGCCGCTTTTGCTGCGGCTTTATGAACATATATCCGCTGATTTTCCGACGGGGAATCAGCTTTTTGTTTTCATAAACAAATACAAAAAGAACGGGTATGAAAGTGTCTGAAAAACAACAGGTTCTTTCAAATGCCTCCAAAAAAAGGAAAGGAACGGTCATAAAAATGAAAAAAATCGCGATAATTATGGGAAGCGACAGCGATCTTCCCGTAGTACAGAAAGCCGCGGACGCCTTAAAGGAGTACGGCGTACCCTTTGAAATGAGGGTAATGTCCGCCCACCGCTGTCCCGCTAAGGTAGCGGAATATTCCCGCTGTGCAGAAGAAAACGGAATAGGCGTTATAATTGCCGCCGCGGGTATGGCGGCGCATCTGGCGGGAGCAGTCGCCGCCAATACCACGCTGCCTGTTATCGGGATCCCCATCAAATCCACCCTTGAAGGCATGGACGCGCTTCTTGCAACGGTACAGATGCCTTCCGGAATACCTGTTGCCACCGTGGGAATAAACAACGCTAAGAACGCGGCTATTCTGGCTGTTCAAATGCTGGCGCTGTCCGACGGTGAGTTATCCGAAAAGCTTAAAGCAAAGCGCGCCGAAATGACAGAGGAGGTCGCTGTCAAAGACGAAAAGCTTCAAAAAGCTTTATGATCGGTTGAATTTTATAAAAAACTAAAGCGAACGGTTATAGAAAAATACAGGAAAAAAGTTTATAATTAAGAAGGGCGTAATTTGCCCACAAAAAACAGGAGGAATAAAAAAATGGAAAAGAAAGAACAGCTTTACGAAGGAAAAGCAAAAAAAGTTTTTGCCACCGAGGATCCCAATCTTGTTATCGTATCCTATAAGGACGACGCCACCGCCTTTAACGGGCTCAAAAAAGGCACCATTACAGGAAAAGGCGTAGTCAACAACAGAATGACAAACTATATGTTTAAAATGCTCGAAAAGGCGGGAGTACCCACTCATTACGTTGAAGAGCTGAACGACAGGGAAACAGATCGGAAGAGCGTCGGGGAGGGAAAGAGTGTGCACGGACGTGGGGGGGGGG
>CANDLP010000052.1 GCA_947385505.1 uncultured Clostridia bacterium | reverse complement strand
CGAAGTATTTGAATTGTGGATTTTATCCACAATTCAAATGGTTATTAGTATAATGCAATTTCACTAAACGCGTGAGGATTTTAAGGAAAAAAGCGCAGAAATACTAAAGTATTCCGTACATTTTGGCGCAGAAAGCGTCAGCGGTTAGTTGAAATTGTGCAAACTGCGGCTTTTCAGACAGCTCCTGATACCCGCCCGCAGTTTAAAATGCTATTATTATCGTTAAACTGTTCAGCCGTATATACGGCAGGCGGCATATTTTGAGAAAGACGAGGTGCGTCTTCCTTCCAGCTGTACCAGATCACGTATAAGCCAAGGAAGAAATTCGTCCCACTTTATTTCCAGAATTATAGGCGCTCCCCTTATCGGCACCGTCGGGCAGTTTTCGTCAAAAAGTTCCGTGCAAAACAGCCCGGTTCTTATACATGTGTCTAAAGTGATTCTTACGTTTCCGAAGGGATACACAAAAGCTTCCCGTGTATAATCCACAATTGTTTTCGGCATTAAACCGGATCTCGTTTTTGAATACAGCTCATATAAAAGCGGACGTCCGGAATTTATCAGCCATCCGTATTCCCCTTGGGCTAACAGCTGCGCCTCCTGCTTTGTGAGCATTTCGCTTTCCTTACGGCAAAGTCCGCTTCTCTTGCTCTTTTTTTCCAGCCGGATAAAGGATGAGTCGTTGTTGTAAAAACGTATTCGGAATTTTTCCCGCACGCTGATTCCGTCCGTTTTTTCCCTCAGCGCTTTGTCCGATAAATCGTCAAAATACAGGCTTCGCACAAAATATTTTCCTTCGGCTTCGGTTCCGTTTTCGTCCCGTTTCATTACTGCGTTTAATCTTTGTGTGAGAGCCGTCATATCCGAAAAATTTATCTCATGCTTACATTCGTGGCGAAACTTCATTTTTCACTTTTCCTTTCTTTTTTCTCTGTGACGATATTGTAGCAAAATTTACTGAATTCACGCTGAAAAAGGTTTTTATGTAAATGAAAGGAAAGTGAAAAATAAATGAAAGGTGTTTATTTCAGCAATTTCAGCTTGATTTCAGGAAAAAGTGATAATATAATTATATTAAGGGCACCTCTAAAAACCACCGGCTAAAGCCTTAGAGACTCATACGCTTGCATATTTTCCGTCATATCGCACAAATTTTCCTTGACAGGCGATAGCCTGCCTGCGTCAAATTTATGCAATCTGACAGCGCATCTGAGGCACTATGGTTTTTAGATATGTCCTTAAGCAATAAACAACTCATATCATACAAAGGAAAAACCATGAAAATACTTGTAATAGAAGACGAAAAACTGCTGGCGGACTCCATATGCGAGCTGCTTCAATCAAAAGGCTTTGACGCGGAAGCCGTATACGACGGAAAAAGCGGTATGGAATACGCCGAACTCGGAATATACGATCTTGTTATACTGGACGTTATGATGCCTGAAATGGACGGATACGAGGTGGCTAAGCGCGTCCGCGCGGATCGCTGTTCTGCGCCTATACTTATGCTGACGGCGCGGTCGGGAGTGGAGGATAAGATAGAGGGACTTAACGCGGGCGCCGACTACTATCTGACTAAACCGTTTGACACAAGGGAGCTGTTGGCCTGCGTCAACGCTCTCCTTCGCCGGCAGGGCGCGCAGGTAAACGAGCTTTCTTTCGGCAATGCCGCTCTCGACCTTGAATCAGGCAAGCTGATATGCGGAGAAAAAAGCGTTCGTCTTTCCGCAAGGGAATTTGATGTAATGCGTATTTTGATGCAGGCAAAAGAAAACAACGTTTCAAAAGAAACGCTGCTTACAAAAGTATGGGGATTTGACTCCAACGCCGTTGAAAATCATGTGGAGGTATATGTGGGATTTCTGAGAAAAAAGCTTTTAAGCATAGGCTCCGATCTGCGGATTGAAGCCGTGCGGAGATTGGGCTATCATCTGGAGGCGGGAAATGATAAAAAAACTCAAGATTAAATTTTTATTGGTTAATATGTCGATTTTTGCAGTAATGCTGACCGCTATACTCTTTCTGATAATTTTTTTCACCGCTTCCGCTTCGGAAAAGGAAAGCTTTCGGCAGCTAAGGGCGGCTCTTTCTCTGCCTCCGCGGGGAGACCATTTCGCCGAAAATTTCCCCGTACTGCCGAACTCGGTTTTTATTATACGGCAAACGCCACGCGGCGAGCTTATTGCTTCCGCAAATGCGGATACTGACCTTGCCGACGGGATTTTTAACGCCGCGCTGGCTTCCGGAAAACACGAGGGTGTGCTTAAAGACTATAATCTCAGGTATTGCGTTACGGATGCCCCTATGGAAAAGTCCGCGTCTTTTTTCGATTTGTCTTTGGAGCAGTCTATGCTGATTCGGTTGGCAAGAACCTGCATATTTACCGCCGTTCTCGCGTTGGGAGCTTTTTTCGCAATCAGCCTTATCCTTTCCCGGCGAATAGTCAGACCGGTGGAAACGGCATGGGAACAGCAAAAACAATTTGCTGCGGACGCATCTCACGAATTAAAAACGCCGCTGACGGTAATTATGACCAACGCAGAACTGCTGTTAAACAATAAGTATGACGAAAAAAAGCGCACCCGCTTCGCCGAGAATATCTTAACCATGGCGGAGCAGATGCGCGGTCTTACCGAAAGTCTTTTGGAGCTGGCAAGAAGCGGCGCGCAAAAGGGAGCTGCCTTTGAAAGCGTCGATTTCAGCAAATTGATAGCCGATTCGGCGCTGCCCTTTGATCCTCTTTATTATGAAAAAGGCTTAACCCTGCGTGTTGAATCGGAAGAAGGCATAACGGTAAAGGGGGACCGTTCGCATTTATGCAGGCTTGCCGATATATTGCTGGACAATGCTTTAAAATATTCCTATCCCGATACCGAAGCGGTTCTCCGTCTTAAAAAGCGGGGAAACGCCTGTTTCCTTTTGATGGAAAGCCACGGGGATACTATTTCAAAAGCCGATTTGAAAAATATATTCAGGAGATTTTACAGAGCCGATAAGGCCCGCAGTATGAATAAAAGCTACGGTCTGGGACTTTCTATTGCGGAAAATATTGTAAAGGAGCACGGCGGACGAATTTTCGCGGAAAGCAATGAGGGCACAAACAGGTTCTGGGTAAAGCTGGGACTTGGCTGATTAATACTGGTTCTCAATCAAAGTATAGACAATTTTGTTGTCGATTGATAATTAGCGCTAAACGATTAACCGTTTAGATTCATCTTTTCCTCAATCGCTTTCACACGTTCCGTCCGCCCAAAGTTTTCATTATCTCTCCTTAAGGTTTCTAAACTCTCTATATAAATATTTTTCCCATTATGAACCGCCTTCCCCAACTTACTCATATCATACGGTTCAAGCTCTTTATTATGAAACGCAATGCCGACAGCGGCTTCCATAAAAACAGTTCCCAACCCGCTCATAAGCCAGTTGTCACATCTTTCAATCGGTCTTATGGCGAACTTGCAGAAATGGTTTCTGACTTTATCGAAATCGGAATAATTGGGGATAATAATATTTACGTCCTTCGGAACTACATCAATACCCCAAAGCACCATAGCGGCGCTGCCGTTTACATACCAGTCCGCCCCTGTCTTTTCCATCTCGCAGGCGAATAAATCCAATGCTTTTTCCCAAGGGGCGGGGAGTATCTTCAACTGCTGTTTAATTGATATTTCACCGTACTTGTCAAAATTTTTCGCACAGTAATGAAAATTCTGCACATTGTCAAAGGACTTTATAAAGCTGCTGCCTATCTGCCACCAAAGGTCGTTTTTAAAATAATCCCAATACTGTTCGTCAACCTCTTCGGCAAAGTAAGCATAATAATTCCAGTCATACATTTGTTTTACATAAATTTTCATATCCGTACCTCCGATCGGTTTTGTATATTTTTATCCACCCGTAATTTTAGTGTACCAAAAAAAGAGAACTTTGCAGGGCAGAATTCGATTCCTCTGAAACGGTATAATGTTCTAAGACATTAAATAAATCTTTTAACTTTCCGCAGTCTGAGGTTATTATATCATAAAGAGAGAATTTTGCAAAGCAAAATTCGATTCCACTAAAAAGATAAAATGTTCTCAGACATTACAATAATATTTTCCACTTTCCGCGGTCTGAGGTTATTATATCATAAAGAGAGAATTTTGCAAAGCAAAATTCGATTCCACTAAAAAGATAAAATGTTCTCAGACATTACAATAATATTTTCCACTTTCCGCGGTCTGAGGTTATTATATCATAAAGAGAGAATTTTGCAAAGCAAAATTCGATTCCACTAAAAAGATAAAATGTTCTCAGACATTACAATAATATTTTCCACTTTCCGCGGTCTGAGGTTATTATATCACATCAACCGCAGCTTGTCCAGACAAAACTTTACAAAACACCTGAAATATGCTAAAATATAGTCATAATTTCCAAATGAAAAAAAGTTGGAAAAATAAAGCACCGCCGTTCTTAAACAATCTTATCAGAATGGAAGAAAATAATAGGAGGATAAATAAAATGAGCCTTGCGGAAAATCAAGTTATTTCAAATCAGCTTCAAAGCGCTGTGGTAGGTAAAAAAATTGTAAAAACGGTGGCAAACCAAAACCCGCACAGCTTCGTTTGGTTTGCCACCGAGCCGCAATATGCATTTGCCGCCAAAGAAATATCCCATAAGCAAGCCGAGCAATACGACGATATGCTGACCGGCAAGGTAATACAAGGCTCTGATGTGCATTTCGGCAGTTACGGTACATATAATTTTCTCTATGTGGGCAGCCGTGCGCTAATGTTCGGTATTCCTACCCGATATTATGCCGCCGGCGAAAAACTGCCAAAACGTCATCAGCTGCTTCTCACGTTTGACGACGGTTCGTCCATGGCGCTGTGCGGCTCGCTTGGCGGGACAATATATCTTTTCAAAGTAAATAAACAGGGTTTAGCGATTGACTATCTTCCCTCCGATTTCCCGTCGGTACTGTCCGATGATTTTTCGGAATCATTTTTCCTGAATTTGATAAAAAGCACCGATTTGACAAAATTACAGCCGTCTAAAAGCGTAAAATGCTTTCTTGCCGCTAAAAATCGTATTCCCGGTTTGGATAACGTAATTTTACATGAAATACTTTGGGAAGCGCAAATCAATCCAAAGAGCGTTATGTCAGCGCTTGGACAGGATGAATATAAACGTCTGTATTCGGCGATAAAAAAAGTATTTCCCACGGTGATTGCCGCCGGAGGACTGGATACGCAGAAAGATATCTACGGTAATTTCGGTTCTTATATCACAAAAGCAAGCAAACATACGCTTGGCAAGCCTTGTCAGAGGTGCGGCCAGCCCATTGTCAAGGAAGCGTATATGGGCGGGGCTGTTTATTATTGTCCCAACTGTCAGCCGCTTATTAAATGACAAAGTATTCCGAGTATTTTTGACGCAGAAAACGTTCGCAGTTAGCAGGAATTGTGAAAATTTCGGCTTTTCAGAAGCGCTGTCCTCCTTGGCGGGCGACAGCGCCTTGCTGTACATAATTTGTGCTTGCCGCTCCGCTTCGTGTTATTCAATGGGCTGAAACAGTATCAAGCATAAAATATTCGCTTTTATTCTTATCTCTCGTATATTGATACTCATCTCCGCCGCAGCCGGCAAGCACGATCTCATTATCCGAATACCGTTTCAACGGCCAGACAAGTCCCTGCGGAGTAATACTGCATGCTCCGGATTCACATACTATATTGCCTGCGTCCGATACTGCCGTTATGATATCATGACCTAAATTACATTCAAACCGGCAAAAGGGCTGTGTGTTATCGCCAAAGCTTCGGAACCGAAAATACTGTTCGGAGCCAATCATACCGCCGTCAAAAGGTATATTTAGAGAAGCTCCGCAGTAGATATCACAGTTTTCCTCTTTAATAAAGAAAACATATTCTATTTTATTTGTAACTATTTGAAACTGAAATCCGTTTTTCCAATAAGAATATGACGTTCCCATACGCCACATTTTCAAGCACGCGGCGACGCCCTTTTCAGAAACGGACGGCATTTTGTACGGCTCAGCCAGAACGATATTTTCAATTTTTCTCAGAGAGGATATTTTATAGGTCATTGGTTCTCCCAACAAGCAGTTTATACTATTTTGATTGGAATATTTTTGTCCGTCGGGAAGTTCAAAGGCATAATAAACGCTCCTTTCTGCCAAATCCCTTTCACAAACCGCAGCAAGGGTTTTGTTTTCATCTGTTCCATGATAAAGCCTTGCTCCCAAAACGCTTTTATCTTGATTACAATAAAAGCACAGCGCCCAACATCGAGTCTGTGCTATTTCCAGATTCCGTGATGTGAAAACTCCGTATTCCATAACTGTTTTCCTTCTTAAGTTTTATTTGATAATGCCGTTTCCGCTTTCAAAGATAAACAAGGTCTATATTTAAAAGAGAATAAAATTTTTAAAATAAATCCACCTCTCTTTTTTGTGCAGATATAGAGAGGAAAATTTACAGAAAAAGCTTTATAATGATAATGCAGATTGATATAAGCAAGGAGGTATCCCAATGGAATGGGTAGAAAGATTAAATCAAAGTATTAACTACATCGAAGAGCATTTGACAGATGAGATAGATTATAAACAGCTTGGGCGGATTGCCTGCTGTTCTGCCTATCATTACCAAAGAATGTTTGCCTATATGGCCGGTATTACTTTGGCAGAGTATATCAGGAGAAGAAAAATGTCTTTAGCGGCAGTTGATTTGCAGGGTGGAAATGAAAAAATCATTGATGTTGCTGAAAAATACGGTTACCGCTCTCCAACGGCATTTAACAGGGCATTTCAGTCTTTTCACGGAATAGCTCCGTCGTCAGTTAAAAAAGACGGCGTATCTGTGAAATCTTTTTCCCCAATTGAGTTTAGAATTGCTGTGAAAGGAGCAACGATGAATTACAGAATTGAAACAAAAGATTCTTTCCGTATTATTGGCGTATCTGCACCGCTTGATAAAGAAATCGAAAATAATTTTACGGTTGTACCGCAAATGTGGCAAGACGCCGCAGTAAGCGGAACAATACAAAAGTTAGCAGGTATGATGGATACGCCGCTGACAGGGCTTTTAGGCGTAAGCGCCTGCAATGATGAGGAACAATGGAAGTACTTTATTGCTGTTTCAAGCACAAAGGAAGATTCAGGATTCGAGGAATATACCGTTCCGGCTTCCACTTGGGCAATTTTCTCCGGAACGGGAACAAACAAGTCCATACAGGAATTGCAGCAGCGTATCATAACCGAATGGCTTCCGTCTTCCGGATACGAATATGCCGACGCTCCTGATATTGAAGTATACCTCAATCCGGATCCGCAGAACGCACAGTACGAGGTATGGATACCGGTAACAAAAAAGCAGGCATAACGGAGGGCGAGATGGACGGGAAATTCAATTTATTCACGGAAACGGTTGATGAGCGTTTTCGTGATTTTGTAAATCAAATCAATGAATATCTGACGGAGAAGGGCTGCAAATGCGATATAAAGACCGCAAAAAGCGGCTATGTTGTATCTTATGCATTAAGCAGCGGCAAAAGGACTTTAGCGGTCTTTGTTTCCCGCAAAACAGGAATGAAGCTGCGTATTTACGCCGAACATATAAATACCTACCAGCGCTTTCTTGACACACTTCCGGAAAAGATGAAAAAAGAAATTAAAAAAGCGTCTGTTTGCAAGCGGCTTATAAATCCCGATGACTGCAATCCGAAATGTGTTATGGGATATACTTTTGAAATGGACGGGGAACAATATCAGAAGTGCCGCCATATGGCATTTCAGCCTTCATTGAGTGAAGAAAACAATCCATACATAAGGCAGTTTTTGGAAAACGAATTGTCTGTGAGGCTTAATGATGATTGATACTAATCCCATTTTGAACTGTGGGTATTACGTCAGTTCAAAATGGGATTGGTATAAGCGATGTATTGTTTATTCCTGTATGTTATCCGATGTATTGATTATTTGCTCGGAATTTACGGGAAACCACTCACTGTGTCCCTTTGTGACAGTCTCAAAGCCCTTTGGAGAAAGCAGCGGCTTATCCAATTTTCTCCTAAGCTCCCCGCTTATTTTCCCCGTTTCGCAAAATTCTCTTCCCGCTTCCTTTACCAGCGCAAGATAAGCCTTGCTCTGCCTCTCCGCCATTCCCGAAAAGAACAGCTCGCCTTGCGCGCAGAAAATGCTTGTATATCCGCCTTTTCCGCAAATCAAGTCAAACTGGTTCACTACCGACGGATACATTGTTTTTGTCTCGGCGTAACCGCAGCTTGAGATCACAACCAACTTTTTCTTCTTCATTTCTTTATCCCTCAGCTCATGAAAAAGAACTTCACTGTTTTCCCCCGTCTTGCCCGAATAAGGGAGCATCATCGGAAGGCATCTGTCCGTCATTGCCTTTATTTGAGAGGGCATACCAAAAAAGTACAGCGGAAAGCTTTCAATGATAATATCGGACAACCGTATCTTCAGCCTGATCATATCCATATCGTCTTTAAGAACACAGCTTCCCGCTGTTTTTCCCCAACAGGAAAAACAGCCTCGGCAGGGTAGAATATTAAGCCGGCAAATATCCAGTTCCTCCGTTTCACATTGGTCAAAGCCGCTTACAAAAGCCCGTGATATTTTAAGCGTGTTGCTTCTCCCGCCTCTTGGGCTTCCGTTAATAAGTAAAATTTTCATATATATGATTCTTTATTCCCCGTAAATCCCGTTTTTGTCCACCGCCGTAAATTTGAGCGCGCCTTTTGCCTTTATATTTCCGTCAACCTTCACCGCGGCGTTAAAAGCGTAAAGCCCCGATGCTTCCAAAGTCTTTTTAACCTCAATTACCATCGTGTCTCCCGGAATAACGGGCTTTAAAAACTTAAAATTCTCTATTTTAAGGAGCACAAATATTTTGTCGGGCTCGTTGCTTTTTTCGGGATCAATGACCAAAGAGCAAAGCTGCGCACAGGCTTCGGTCACAAGCACTCCCGGCATGATCGGCGCGTCGGGAAAATGTCCCGTAAAATAAGGCTCGTTTACCGAAACGTTTTTTATGCCAACGGCGGATTCGCCTGGAACAAGCTCCGTCACTTTCTCTATCATCTGAAAAGGCGGACGCTGTTTTATTCGTTTATTTATTTCGATTATGTTCATTTTCACAGGCTTAGGCCTCCGTCCAGAATAAGAACCTGTCCCGTCATATAGGAAAGGGTTCCATCCGCCAGAAGCGACACAGCCTCCGCCACCTCTTCGGCGGCAGCGAAACGCTTCATCGGGATAAGCTCCAAATATTCCTTAAGCTTTTCTTCGGGCACCGAGTTTATCATTTCCGTTTCCACGAAGCCGGGCGCCACCGCGTTCACCTGTATCCCGTAAGGCGCCAGCTCCTTCGCCAGATTGGCGGTCATTGAGTTTACGGCGCCCTTTGTGGCGCTGTAAACGCTTTGTCCGAGAAGAGCGTGAACGCTGCTTACCGAAGAAATGTTGATTATCTTTCCGCTTCGGTTTTTCATCATTTTAAGCGCCGCCTGCTGAGCGCAGTTAAAGTAGCCTGATATGTTTATATCAAGGCTTCTTTTTAAATCCTCCGTATTCAGCATAAGCAGATAGGAATCGTTTACCACTCCCGCGTTGTTCACCAATACGTCAATACTGCCGAATTCCTTTGCCGCCGTTCTGAACATATCCCGCACCTGATTCGCGTCTGAGGTGTCCGCTTGTACGCTCATAACCTTTACGCCCGCGGAAGAAACTTCATCTGCGGTTTTATCGGCAGCTTCTTTATTGGTGTTGTAATTTATAATAATATCAAAGCCCCTTTGGGCTAATTTAAGAGCGCAGGCTTTTCCGATTCCTCTGGAGGAGCCGGTTATTAGGGCTGTTTTGCTCATTGATTACTCCTTTCTTTTGCGAAAACTTTTTCCTTTAAGAATTTTTCATCGGAAAAACGTTTACGGGAGATCGGAAGAGCACACGTCTGAACTC
>CANDLP010000051.1 GCA_947385505.1 uncultured Clostridia bacterium | reverse complement strand
TAATAGGCTTTTTATAATCAAATGTTTATCTTTTAATTGGATTGCTATAGTATAAGCATAAATATTAGAGCGCGTTCACACAAAGCTCATCACGCGTATTTTCGGCAAATTTTGCCGCCTGCCGCGTTAAAATTTTTTGAAACATGATAATATTCCTGCACAATTTTTCCTTACGGGCGGCAAAATTGTGCTCGAAAATCTGCATACTGATTTTATGTGAGCACGCTCTAATTTTTTGAATATATCTTGATTTATTTTTCAAAACTTGCGCCGCAGAATGAACATTCGCCGCTTTTCAAAGTATTAAGTGAACCGCAGAAGGGACAAGCCTTAAGCTCGTTATCAGGCGGCGGATCAGTGGAAAAATCGAAGCCCGCTGAAATATTGCGGCTCGGCTGCCCGCCGGCGCCTATACCGGTCAGTGTTCTTTCCACCAACTCCTCTTCCACCGAGTTTTCCATGATAAATCTTTCCTGATCATTGTTAACTGTTTCCGTTCCCGATATTATTTCGGGAACAGCGTCGTGCGCTTCGGCGCAGTATTTTTCATATTCCTCGCAAGTGGGATATTGATTAAAAACTTCTCTTTTTGGAATTCTTCTATAATTCTCGCATTCTAAAGAGGAAAACACTTTATATGTTTCATAATATCGAAAATAAACCTTTAATCCGAAAGCAAGCGCCGCGATTCCCATCAGGCTTTCCCAAAAAGGAAAGGTTTTCAGCAAAACAAGAGGGTCACGGAATATTTTTCCTATATAATCGGCATTAAATATATCGAAAAATGTTGATACAAAAAATAAAAACGCTGTTATAAATATTGTCTCGCTTACATTTTTCAATTTTTTTATTGCAAAAAACATATCCCTGTCGGGATTCTTTTCATATAAACCGCACTTTTTCAGAAGAAAAGCAAACATAAGCGCCGCGCCCGAAAAAAGAAGTACAGTAGCCAAATTGTAAACGGAAACAAGGCCGCCGAATCCTCCGTTTAAAATATAAGCTGTCTTAAAAACGCATGAAAGAAAGCACAGTGTGCCAATCGCAGTTACATATGCCATTTCTCCAAATGACAGCATATCTTCACCCCCTCATTCAAAGGAAACTACACAAACAATGTGCACTCCCCGCTGTCGCGGTAATATTTTATCCTCGCTTCGATCTCGCTTTTGTCACACTTAAAAAATTCAGCAAGACAGTCTATGCACAAAAATTCCGTTGCTCCCCTGTTAACAAGCTTTCTGTAAATAGCCAGCTCGTCGCCGCTAAGATTTTCCTTTCCGCATTTTTTACAGTTCACTCCGTTTTCCTCCCGAATCCGAGCAGTAATAACCATATTATACGCAGCACCGCACAGACATAATATGCTGTGCGGCCGCGTATCGTTATGCTGTTTTTAATTGGTCTTTACAAGTTTGCAGCGGTAAACGCGGCAGTCATGGGGTTCAAGTCTGACCGCGCGGCGCTCGGTGAATACGCCGTCGTCCTCTCCGCTGTGGCAGTCGTGGAAGGAAAGACCATAGCCGCTTGCATAGGGAAGTCCTATATCAAAGAATTGAAGGGACATTTCAGCCGCATTGTCGCTTAAGTTGAACATTCCTATCGCATAATCGCCGCCATACAAAGGCTTTATAAGTGAAAATACACGATCGGGATTGTTCCACTGCTTGATGCAGTAGGGGCCTCTGCCCTCCATGTCCTGATTGACGGCTATTACTTCCTTGTTTTTCAGTATCTTAAGAGCTTCGTCGTTTATATTTCTGATATCACAGCCTATCATAAGAGGGCTGTTCATCATTGCCCACAAGGCAAAGTGGGTTTTATACTGAATGTCGGAGCAGCCGGCAAGCTTTCCTTCACCGCCTAAAACCTCGGCGTTGTCGCCCTTTCCGCGCATACCCACAACAAGCATATCCATGTCGTTCCAGCAGTATGTACCGCCGTAGCACTGACGGTCAAGCTGGCTTGCGGCAATGTTCTTTATGGACTCCCAGTTGTCCTGAATATCGCCAGTCGAACGGTAAAGCTGTGCGCCGCTCTCCCTTATCCAGCTGCCAACATTGTCGTTGCCCCAGTTACAGGCGGAAAATACTATATCTCTTCCGCAGTTGCGAAGCGCCATTGCCATACGCTTGTAAAGATTTTCTCCCACCGAGTGAATAGGTCTATAGCAATAGTCGTACTTCAGATAGTCCACGCCCCACTCCGCAAAGGTAGCGGCGTCAACAAATTCATGTTCAAAGCTTCCCGGATAGCCTGCGCAGGTATGGGTTCCCGCACAGGAGTAAATACCGAACTTAAGACCTTTTGAATGAACGTAATCCGCAACGGGCTTAATACCGTTGGGGAATTTGTTTTTGTCGGGAACAAGACGTCCCTGCGCGTCTCTTTCCTTCTCGCTCCAGCAGTCGTCTATAACCACATACTCATAGCCCGCGTCCTTTAAGCCCAGCTCCACAAATTTGTCGGCAATTCCTTTGATAAGCTCTTCGTTGATGTTCCAGCCAAAGGTGTTCCAGCTGTTCCAGCCCATTGGAGGGGTTACTGCCAGAGGTAAATTATTGTTGCTCATTTCGTATTTTCTCCTTTTTTGAAATAGTTTATTGATTTAAACAGATTATCGTCTGTCCTCAGCCTTTAAGTATCTCGTCAACTTTTGCCTTTTCTTCCTCGGTAAATAAGGGCGCGCTTGCCGCGCAAACATTTTCAATGATCTGTTCGGGTCTTGAAGCGCCTATAAGCACGGTAGCAACCGCCTTATTGCTGAGCACCCAGGTAAGCGCCGCCTGTGAAAGCTTCTGACCTCTGCTTTGGGCAAATTTATTAAGCTCGTTAAGCTTTTTCAGCATTTTATCGTTCAGCTCGTCCCTTATCCAGGTGTTTCCCTTTCCTATACGGCTGTCTGCGGGTATCCCGTTTAAATAGCGGTCGGTAAGCAAACCCTGATACAAAGGAGAAAACACTGCAAGCCCGAAGCCCTCTTCAACAGCGAGAGCGTCCAGACCGCCCTGCTCCACATGCCTGTTAAGCATCGAATAAGAAGGCTGATTGACAATAAACGGAGTTCTGAGCTCACGGAATATTTTCAATATTTCCGCGGTTTGTTCTCGGCTGTAATTGGAAATTCCGACATACAGCGTTTTTCCCTGTTTAACCGCGTTGTCCAAGGCTAAGGCGGTTTCCTCCACGGGAGTGTCAGGGTCGTTTATATGATGATAAAAAATATCAACATAGTCTAAGTTCATTCTTTTTAGGCTTTGGTCAAGGCTTGCGGTAAGATACTTTCGGGAACCGTTTCTGTCGCCGTAGGGGCCCTCCCACATTTCATAGCCCGCCTTAGTGGAGATCACCATTTCATCCCGGTACGCCTTAAGCCCGTTATCCAAAATACGGCCGAAATTTTCCTCAGCCGAACCGTTGTACGGGTGGCCGTAGTTATTTGCGAGATCAAAGTGGGTTATACCCAGATCAAAAGCGGTACGCACCATTTTTTCCGCGTTGGCGAAATCCGAACCGTATCCGAAATTCTGCCATAATCCCAGACTTACCTTGGGAAGCTTCAATCCGCTTTTTCCGCAGCGGTTGTACTGCATATCGCCGTAGCGTGAGGGCGACGGGGTGTACTGACTGTACATTTTGTTCTCCTTTCAGGCTTTTTAATAATAAAATTCTTTTCTTCTCAGCAGCTTTGCAAAATCATAAAAACGTTCTCCGTCTTCTTCAAAAGAAAAAATAAAGCTGAATCCGATTTCTTTTTCATCGCTTTGCTTAATGTTTTTGTAAAGCTCTTCGATGGTCATATCGGAATTATAATAATCCGCAAGATAATCATCAACGCCGCAGGCTTCAAAAGGTATCCCTTTCATATCTGCAAAAGAGTATTCCAAAGCTTGTTTACGTTTCAGCTTTGCAAAAACATCAATCTGTTCAAAACCTATTTCAATATCGCAAACGCCTTTTACGGAAACAACGGGGATAGGAAAATAATCACAGGAATAATCGCCGTTTTCGTTTTTGCTGTAATGTCCGTTGTACCAGCCGCATTCGCACTCGAAAAGAGAGCGGTTCACAAAAGCGGAAAATATACCCATAGCTTTCATATGAATGGGATAGTAAATGCGGTTTAAATCTTCTCGGTTAAAGTCCATTTTTAACTGCTCCCCCATTTTGCTTTAATGCAATAAAAATGTCGTAAGCGGTTCTTGGAATATTGAATTACAGGTTTATTTTAACATATGCAAAAGATAAAGTCAATGAAATTTCAAGATTTTATACGGTTTTCGCTTTAAAAATAGACAAAGTCTATATTTAAACAGAAATTAGTATTATATAATACAATATTATCCCTTTCCTCTTTTCTCCGCTTCCATTCTGCTGAACACGCACCCGCAGTAGTTCTGCCTGTAAAGTCCGTAAATTTCGGAAAGCTCGATCGACCTTTTATAACCGTTCCTTTTCTTGAAATCTCCGTACAGATATCTGATCCCATACCGCTCCCCAAGCTCCTCCCCGATAAGATTAAGTTTTTCCGCGTTTTTATGCGGGCTTATCGAAAGGGTGGTGCCGAAAAAATCAAATCCTCTTTCCCTGCCGGTCCTTGCCGCTTCTTCAAGCCTGAGCCTATAACACTTAAAGCACCTTTCCCCTCCTTCGGGCAATTCCTCAAGTCCCTTGACCACATCAAAAAATTCTCTTGTATCATATCTCCCCGCCATAAGCCTCACAGAGGATTTAAGGGGCATTTCCCCGATAAGTCTTTCCAATTCCGCAAATCTTTTTCGGTATTCCTCTTCGGGAGAAATATTCGGGTTAAAATAAAGCAATGTGATATCGAAAAATTCCGATAAATATTCAATAACATAGCTGCTGCAGGGTGCGCAGCAGGCATGAAGCAGCAGGCTTTTTCTGCTTTGGGAGCAAATTTCGCTCAGCTGCTCCTCAAGCTTTTTCTGATAATTTAACATTTTTGATCAGTAACATCTCCCTGAGCTCTTTTTCGGCGCCAACCACAATATTTTTATACTCCAGAATAAGCACCGCTCCCTCCTCGGTGGAGAGATACGCCGTTTTTCCCTTTTCATTCAGGTCTATTGAGGATATTTTGTCCCAGTTCATTTCCCCGTAAGGGACTTGGTTTTTGCAAACCGTTATCTTGTCCTCTGTGAGAATTACGCTTTCGTTTTCCGATGATTCTTTACCCATATCGGCGGACACTTTAACGTTTTTATTTACTTTAACGATAAAAAATATCACAGTACCTGCGGCAAGCACTGCCACTGCTCCCGCCATAACAAGAAAAACGGCGCTTTCGGTCATAGCGAACATAGTGATGCAGGAAGCTGCGATTGCCGCAAAACAAATACCGAACACTGCCATTGCGGCAATAGTGAATTTATTGGAAAACAAGAATTTATACATTATGTATTTTTTCAGATTTTCCTCCGACCAATCGGTTTTTATTTCGATCATTTCAGTTAAGCCCTTTCATCGTAAGAGATATCCGATTCTTTTTAACGTCCACGGAAAGCACCTTTACGTTGACTATATCTCCAACCTTGACAACGTCGAGAGGGTGCTTTACATAACTGTCGGAAAGCTGTGAAATATGGACAAGACCGTCCTGGTGCACCCCTATATCCACGAACACTCCGAAATCTATAACGTTTCTGACGGTGCCCTTAAGCTCCATGCCTTCCTTAAGGCTGTTTATATCCATAACGTCGCTTCTGAGGAGAGGGGGAGGAAGCTCGTCGCGTGGATCGCGCCCCGGCTTTTCAAGCTCGCTTACTATATCCGCCAAGGTCATCTCGCCTACGCCGAGTTCATCGGAAAGGGCTTTTATTCCCCTTGCTTTTACGGTTTCCGCGATCTTTCCCTTATCCGCGCTTTTAAGATCGGCAAGCTTAAAGCCGCAAAGGTCCAAAAGCTTTCCCGCATATTCGTAGCTTTCGGGGTGAACGGCGGTGTTGTCAAGAGGATTTTTTCCGTCGTGTACCCTTAAAAAGCCCGCGCACTGTTCAAATGCCTTTTTGCCCAGCTTAGCCACCTTCATAAGCTCTTTTCTGTCCTTAAAAGCGCCGTTTTCCTCTCTGTAAGCCACTATGTTCTTAGCTACCGTTCCGTTTATTCCCGCCACATAGCCCAAAAGGGAACAGGAAGCGGTGTTAACGTCCACGCCCACGCTGTTGACGCAGTTCTCCAATACTCCCCCCAAAGCTTCCGAAAGCTGATTTTTGGGCATATCATGCTGATACTGTCCCACGCCTATCGCCTTGGGATCGATTTTCACAAGTTCCGCCAACGGATCCTGAAGCCTTCTTGCAATAGATACCGCGCTTCTGAGAGAAACGTCGAACTGGGGAAATTCCTCTGCGGCAAGCTTGCTGGCGGAATAAACGCTGGCTCCCGCCTCGGATACCACCATATAGCTGACGGGTGCGTCGACTTCCTTTATAAGGTCGGCGATAAAGCACTCGCTTTCATGGCTGGCTGTGCCGTTCCCTATTGCTATCGCGGTAATATTGTGTTTTTTTATAAGCTGTTTAAGCTTTGTTTTGGCTTCCTCCACCTTGTTTTGAGGGGGTGTTGGGTATACCACCGTTGTGTCCAGCACCTTGCCCGTTTCGTCCACTACGGCGGTTTTACAGCCTGTCCTGTAAGCGGGGTCAAATCCCATTGTCACGGTATTTTTTACGGGCGGCTGCATCAGAAGCTGATACAGATTGTCCTGAAATACCTTTATGGCGGATTTGCAGCTTTTTTCGGTAAGCTCCGTCCTTACCCTTCTTTCCAGCGAAGGGTGTATCAGTCTTGTATATGCGTCCTCCGCCGCGGCTTTTACAATATTTCCGCAGTCGTTTCTTGCTTTTACATACTGTCTGAAAATAATTTTCAGAACGTCCTCTTCAATAACTTCCACAGATATTTTAAGTACTTCCTCCCTCTCGCCTCTGTCTAACGCCAAAACGCGGTGAGAAGGAATTTTTGCGGCGGCTTCGCTGTAATCGTAATAATTGGTATACACCGATTCCTTTTCGGGATCGGAAGCTTTCGACACGATAAGCCCCCTGTCGGCGTAAAACTCGGAAAGTATTTTTCTTAAATTGGGATCGTCGGAAACAGTTTCCGCGATAATGTCCGAAGCCCCTTGAATCGCTTCCTCAACGGAGGGTACGCCTTTTTCTTCGTCAACGTAATTTTCCGCTTCTTTATAAGGACTGGCGAGGGTCTGTTCCATAATAAAGTCAGCCAAGGACTGCAAGCCTTTTTCCTTAGCCACGCTTGCCCTTGTTTTCCTTTTGGGCTTAAAGGGGCGGTAAATGTCCTCTACCTCAGCCAAGGTGAGCGCCTTTACAAGGGACTGTTCTATTTCCTCGGTAAGATTTCCGCCGCTTTCTATGCTTTCCTTTACCTCCGCCTTGCGCTGTTCGAGATTTCGCAGATATGAAAGTCTTTCGTCAAGCTCACGCAGGAGCTGATCGTCCAATGCGCCCGTTACTTCCTTTCTGTATCTTGCGATAAACGGTATGGTGTTGCCGTCGTCTATAAGCTTTACGGTATTGTCAACCTGTTCTTTTCTGATTTTAAACTCCTCCGCAAGCTGCTGATTGATATCCATTTGTTGTATTTCCTTTCTTTTTATACTATATACTGTCCCGATTGCACTCTCCACATTTCCGAATATTTCCCTCCGTATCCGAGCAGCTCCTCATGGCTGCCCTCCTCGATTATTCTGCCCTTTTCAAGCATATAGATACGGTCTGCAATCCGTGTGGTTGAAAGGCGGTGGGAAATGAACACCACCGACTTGTTTTCCGCCGCCGTAAGCATAGATTGATTTAAGTGATATTCCGCTATAGGATCAAGGGCGGAGGACGGCTCGTCCAGAATCATAAGCCCCGCGTCTTTATAGAAAACTCTTGCTATCGCCAGCTTTTGACCCTCGCCGCCCGAAAGATTAACGCCCTTTTCCTCAAATTCGGCGGTAAGATTTGTATCGAGTCCGTCCGGAAGAGTTTCAAGCCTTTCTTCAAAACCGCTTTTTCGTATCGCGGCGTTAATTTTTTTCTCATCGCAGTTATCGGTAAAGTCAAGCAGCACATTCTCTCTTACAGTTGCCGCGAAAATTTTAAAATCCTGAAATACCGTCCCGATTTTTTGTCGGTATTCTTCTACATTATACTCTTTGATGTTCACGCCGTCAAGCAGTATTTCTCCCTCATCGGGATCGTAAAGCCGCATTATAAGCTTTATAAGAGTGGTTTTTCCCGCTCCGTTATAGCCTACTATGGCGATCTTGCTGCAAGGATTTATTTTCATATTGACATTATGTAAAATATAACCTTCTTTTTCGCCGTATCCGAAGGAAACATTGCGAAGCTCTATCTCCGCCGCGCCATCGGGAACCGGTTTATTTTCACAGCTGATAATCTTCGGCTTAATATCGAGAAATTTTTTCATTTTCTCAGCATACAAACCGATTTCCTGCATTTTCGGATAAACATCGGAAAACAGCCTCATTCGGTTTTTCATACGGTTGGCGGTGCCTCTCATTACCGCGACATTGCTGTACGAAATCCTGTGCAGCACTGCGGCGGAATATACCAGATATATCATATAAATCACGTCTATAATAAAACTGCTGCTTATATAATTTTTGACCAAATGTAAACCGAATCTTTTTCCCGCGTTTTTTCTGTCTATTTCGATCACTTTTTCGTTGGTTTCTTCAAAATCCTTTAAAATTACATCAGCCGCTTCTGTATTGAGACGAATTTCCTTTGCGTAATCGTTAAGACAGAACACGCGGTTGACATATCCGAGTTTTCTTTCAAAAGGATTCTTTTCGTTCCGTATTCTGAAATTGAGCTTATTCAAAGCCTTTCCCGACCATAAGGAAACAATAAAAGACATAGCTATAAATATAAAGGAAACAGGATCGCTGTCAATAAAAAACGCTCCCGAAAGAACTATTGAAGTAAAACCGGTACAAAAGGAACTTATAAGTGCGAAAATCCTTTCTGTCTGTTTTTCGGCTTCGGAAACGGACAGCACATAATCGTTATAAAATTCAGGATTATCGTAACATTCAAGGTCGATTTCTTTAGCCTTGACAAACATCATTTCCTTTATAGCCCGGTTTATTTCAGGCATCGCCTTTTGCTGCAATTTCTGGAACACATAAGAGTTGAACAACAGTCCCAGCATTACAAAAGCAAGCAGACTTAAAAGAAATACCGCCGCCGTTTTAAAGGGCTTTCCGAATTCCGCGCACTCCAGTACGAAATTAAGTCCGAAGGTGAATTCAAGGAATACAACGATCTCGTTTCTTACCGCTTCGACGGTATAAAGGATAACATAAAGCGGCGACGCTTTAAAGCACAGTTTAAGCAGCCATATGTTATTGACAATCATTTTTTTCATACCGCCTTCACCTCCCCGTATGTCTCGTCCGCCAAGTAATTCTGAGCCTGTTTTGTGAACATTTCGCAGTAGCTGCCCTTAATATCCATCAGCTCCCTGTGAGAACCATGTTCGATAAGGGAACCGTTTTCAAGCATAAACACCTCGTCCGCGTCTTTAACGGTGGAAAGCCTATGGGTAACAAACAAAGTTATATGTCCCCCGCTCTCCTTCATTATTCCCTTATATAATTCATATTCCGCTATGGGATCAAGAGCGGAGGACGGCTCGTCAAATACCCTGACCGAAGCGTTTCGGGCAAAAGCGCGGGCAACGGCAAGCTTTTGTTGTTCCCCGCCCGAAAACACGGCGCCCTCGCCGTCGAATTCCTTTGTCATTATCGTATCGAGACCTTTGGTAAGACTTTGTACCTTGTCCCATACTCCCGCGCGCCTTAACGCTTGTTCGGCTGTTCCGTCGGGATCGTCAATTTTTTCTCCCATAAGAACATTATCCCTGACCGACATTGCCATTACCCGATAATCTTGAAACGCCGCCGAAAATTGTAGATCGGAAGAGCGTCGTGTAGGGAAAGAGTGTGCACGGACGTGGGG
>CANDLP010000050.1 GCA_947385505.1 uncultured Clostridia bacterium | reverse complement strand
ATTGATTTTTTTTGTGTTTCGTGTTAAAATACTATAACTGAAAAAATTTGACAATAAAGGAAGAATTATGTTTAAGTTGTTAAAATATCTTAAGGGGTATATCCCGCAAAGCATTATTGCTCCCTTGTTTAAGTTTCTTGAAGCGAGCTTTGAGCTGGCGGTGCCGATAGTAATGGCAAATATTATTGATATAGGCGTTAAAAACCGAGACGAGGGCTATGTTTACAAAATGGGTTTGGTTCTGGTAATTCTCGGAATATTGGGTCTGGCGGCGGCGATAACCGCACAGTATTTTGCGGCTAAATCGGCGCTTGGTTTCGGTACGGCGTTGCGCAGGGATTTTTACAGACATCTTAATACTTTGTCTCACGCGGAAATAGACAAAATAGGCGCTCCCACCATGATAACCAGAGTGACAAACGATATCAATCAGGCTCAGACGGGCGTAAATATGTTTTTAAGGCTTTTTCTCAGAAGCCCGTTTATCGTTATCGGCTCCATTGTAATGTGTCTTACCGTAAGTCCGTCGCTGACCCTTATTTTCGGAATTGCCGCTCCCGTTATAGGGCTGATAATTTATCTTATAATGACAAGGACTATACCTAAGTATAAAAAAATACAGTCAAGACTTGACCGCGTTTCGCTGCTTACCCGTGAAAATCTTTCGGGGGTAAGGGTAATCAGGGCTTTTTCCAGACAAAAAAATGAAAAGGAAGACTTTGACGGCGAAACCGGCGAACTTCTGAAAGCGCAGGTGAGAGTTGGAAGGATATCCGCTTTGTTGAACCCTCTTACCTTTGCGGTGGTAAATATTGCAATAGCCGCCATTCTTTGGTTTGGGGGCGGATCGGTGGACAGCGGCGCTATAACTCAAGGCGAGCTTATCGCACTGGTAAATTATATGAACCAGATTTTACTTGCTCTTATAGTGGTTGCCAACCTTATAATAATTCTTACCAAGGCAAGCGCAAGCGCGTCAAGAATAAACGATATCTTTGCGGTATCTCCTTCCGTTACGGACGGGGGAAACGTATACGTTGAAGCTGTGGCGGGCGCTCCGGCGGTGGAGTTCAAAAATGTTGTTTTTGCCTACCACAAGGATAAGCCTTCTCTTGAAAATATCAGCCTTACCGCTGAAAAGGGCGAGACGATAGGCGTAGTAGGCGGTACCGGTTCTGGCAAGAGCACACTTGTAAACCTTATACCGAGATTTTATGATATAACAGATGGCGAGTTAAAGATTGACGGTGTTGACGTGAAAAAATATCCTTTAAGCCAGCTCAGGAAAAAAATAGGAATCGTACCTCAAAGGGCGCTTTTGTTTAAAGGTACGATACGTTCAAATATGCTTTGGGGCAAGAGAAACGCTTCGGACGATGAAATATGGGCTGCGCTGGAGACGGCGCAGGCGGCGGAATTTGTGAGAAAGCTTCCCGACGGTTTGGATTCCCCCGTGGAACAGGGCGGAAGGAATTTTTCGGGAGGACAAAGGCAAAGGCTTACCATAGCGAGAGCGGTGGTAATGAAGCCTGATATAATCATTTTGGACGATTCTTCCTCCGCCTTGGACTTTGCCACAGACGCGGCTTTAAGAACGGCGCTGAAACATGATCTTGTCGGAACAACTGTTTTTATAGTATCTCAAAGGGCTTCCAGCATAAAGCATGCGGATAAAATAATTGTACTTGACGACGGAGCGGCGGAAGGTTTAGGCGCTCACAGCGAACTGTTTGAGGGCTGTCAGGTATACCGTGAGATCTGCCTGTCACAAATGTCCCAACAGGAAGCGGAAAAATAAGAACATGTTCCAATAGGATAGGCGCACGTCTTTTCGGCGAAATTTTCCGCACTCAGCGTCAAAACTCCTTGAAATATGATAATATTCCTGCGGAGTTTTTCCTTGATTGCGAAAAATTTCGCTCGAAAATCCGCATACCTCTCCTATTGGAACAAGTTCTAAAAACTATACTTTAACGAAAGGAATATTTTGATTTAATATGTCGGACAGGAAAAAAAATTACAGTAAAGGCACATTAAAGCGCATATTGATTTTTACTAAGCCGCATTTGCCTTATCTTGTGTTGGCTGCATTCTTTTCGGTAATAAATGTTGCGCTGACATTATATATACCCATTCTTATAGGCGACGCCATTGACTGCGCCATTGAAGCGGGCAGGGTGGATTTTAACGCAATGCTCCCGATTTTAATAAAGCTTGTTGTTTCCGCTTCCTTAGGCGCGGGAGCAAGCTGGCTTATGAACCTTTGCACCAACAAAATAACATATCTTACGGTTCGCGACATACGCCGCGCCGCTTTTGACAAGCTGCTGACAGTGCCTTTGTCATATATAGATTCTCACCCTCATGGCGACCTTATCAGCCGTATGATCACCGATACCGATCAGATATCCGACGGTCTTCTTATGGGATTTACTCAGCTTTTTACAGGTATAGTCACTATTTTGGGGACGCTTTTCTTTATGCTTTCCATAAATGTATGGATAACACTTATTGTTGTACTGATTACCCCGCTGTCTTTTTTTGTGGCTTCCTTTGTAGCGAAGCACAGCTTTGATATGTTCAGGAAACAGTCGGAAACAAGAGGGAAAATGACCTCTCTGGTTGAGGAAATGATAGGCGGACAGCACCTTGTCAAAGCGTTTTCCCACGAGGGCGACGCGGAAGCGGAGTTTGGCGCTATAAACGAGGATTTGCGCAAATACAGCATAAAGGCGATTTTCTTCTCTTCTCTTACAAATCCCTCTACCCGTTTTGTAAACGGGCTTATATACGCGGGTGTGGGAGTTTTCGGCGCTATTAACGCTCTTTCCCCTTCGGGAGCAATTACAATAGGGCAGCTGAGCTGTTTTCTCACCTACGCCAATCAGTACACAAAGCCTTTTAACGAGATATCGGGTGTAATAACCGAGCTTCAGAGCGCCATCGCCTCTGCCAAACGTATATTCGATATAATAGACTCCGATTCCGAGCGTCCCGACAGTGAAAACGCCCTTGTACTTTTGCCCGAAAATGTTGACGGAAGGGTTGATATCAAAAACGTATCTTTTTCTTATACTCCCGAAAGACCGCTTATTGAAAAACTGAATCTGGCGGTAAAGAAAGGTCAGCGCATTGCCATAGTAGGTCCTACCGGCTGCGGCAAGACTACGCTTATAAACCTGCTTATGAGGTTTTACGATGTAAATTCGGGTGAGATTGACGTCAGCGGTACATCTGTAAAAGAAATCACCAGAAACTCTCTCCGCGGTTCTTACGGAATGGTGCTTCAGGAAACATGGCTGAAAAGCGGCACCGTATTTGAAAATATCGCCTACGGTATGCCGAATGTTTCCGAAGAGGATGTAATAAACGCCGCCAAAGCGGCTCACGCCCACAGCTTTATTAAAAGGCTTCCCGACGGGTACAATACAAGGATATCAGATGATGAGACCAATATCTCCCAAGGACAGAAACAGCTTCTTTGTATTGCGAGGGTAATGCTGTGCCTGCCGCCTATGCTTATACTTGACGAAGCTACGTCTTCGATAGATACAATGACGGAAATACGGATACAGAAGGCGTTTGCCAAGATGATGAAGGGGAGGACGAGTTTTATTGTCGCCCACCGTCTTTCCACTATTAAGGAAGCGGATTGTATTCTTGTTATGGAGTCGGGGCACATTATTGAAATGGGAAATCATGATGAGTTAATAGAAAAGGGCGGATTTTACGCTAATCTGTATAACAGTCAGTTTAAAGCAACCTGACTTAAAAAAATAAAAAAGGAGAATTTTATTATGTCACTTTTTGAAAAATTCTGTTGGTACACAAGTCCCGTACAATCCGAAGAAATGACCCCCGAGGAAAAGTACAAATATATATCGGATTGGGCAGGGCGCGCAAGAGGAACAAATCCCAACGTGTTTGACGAGCTGACCCAAACGCTTTTAAAAGGGGAAGGCTGGAGCGATACCGAATTAGCCGAAAACGAAAAGCTTTTCAAGAACATTGTTAACGGCTTTTTAAATCAGAATAAGCTCCTAAAAGCCGAGCTGCGCGGTCTGGAGCCGTCGGGAGTGGTGAATACGGAGGTTTTTGACGCGTTGGAGCGTTTTGACGGCGAATTGTCGGGAAAAACTCACGCTGAGTTTTTAAACGGAGCCGTAGAAGCGGTTTTTAAAGATTTTGGAGCAATCAGGCGTATTGATGTAAGAAAAAAGTTTGCGGGAAGTGTGAACGGTCCTACGGGAACCGACAGCGTGGAAGTTTACGGTTATGTAAATGTTCTTAAAGACTGTGACGCTTCGGTGCAGTGGACGCTATTTATGCCCGGTCTGGTGGAATATCAGCAGCAAAATGCCGGAATAAAAGTGCAGAGTTTTGAGTATCTGAAGTTCCCCGCGCTGAGATTTATCGGATTGGAAAAAGATTTGTCGAATGATCCCGAAGGGCTTGAAAGCCTTTTAAAAACTCTGGATAAAATGAGCGAATACCGCTGCGGATTCGATTATGATACGATAATTATCCATCATTTCGGAAGAGGCGTTGATGTTGAAAACGGTCACGGTGTGTGGGGACGCTTCTTTAAGGCTGATACTCCTGTCCCAGACGGTTTTGAGCATATCGACTTTGTTCCGCAAAACAACGGTAAATCGGGTATTCCTTACCTTTCACAGTTTGCTTTCGCCAAATTTACGGGAGATGTAAATTCAATGCTTAGAGAAGAAGGATTTGACGCTAATGCCATGTATGATATAACTCGTAATATAATTCTCGGGCAAAATGTATGTATTCCTTATCCGGACAAGTATTGGACGGGAGAAGTATATCTTGACGGATTGGGAAAGGACAGTACCGCGTATTTGTTCAGCGTGGATAAATAAAAGGAGACTTACGTATGGACAATAATTTAAATATGGAAAGCTTTGAGTATATCCCGGTGGGCAGTCTTAGGTTTATAGGAGTGGACGCGTGGCTGTGTAATGACGGAAAAGGCGAGGAGTGGGATAAGTTGTGGAGCAGAAAAGGCGAGTTTATGCCTTTGCTTGAATCTCTTTCTAAAGAATACGGCTGTGATATTGATTCCGAGGGAGCAATGATGCACCACCGCAATAAAGAGGTGGACACGGAAAATCATTATCTGGTGGGAAAATTTTTTAAGGCGGGTACTCCCGTTCCCGAAGGATACAGCTTTTTTGATGTTCCCACCGATTCGGCGGCATACGCGGTCTTTTCAGTCAAAAATTTTAACGGGGATACATGGCCCGCTTATTACGCCACCCGCGACAAAATATTGTCGGAGGGGCGTTCTGTTCCTTATCCTGTAAATTACTGGCACTGTGAGCTTTATATCAACGGAAGAACTATTGATAAAGATTTACGTTACGCGTATTTATTTTCGATGATATAATTATAATTTAAGGAGAAAATTATGCAGAGTGTAAGAATATATGAGATGCCCGATTGTAAAATGGTTGCCTCGGAAACGGGAATGTTTGGCGACGGAAAACTGGAAAGTTTTGATAAATGGTTTTCACAGCAAAAGCGGTGTTTGTTTCCAAAGGATTTTTTGTTCTGGAACGACAGCGGCTTCCGTTGGCTTTATATGTATGAAGAGGGAATGGACGTGCCTAAAGAATTTGAAGTAATTGATTTTAAAGGCGGTCTGTATGCCGTGGCGACCGATATTGACCAACAAACCGATATGGAAGCTTTAAATAAAGAGGTTGACGTATTTTTGGAAAAAAACGGATTTGAACGGGATATGTCGCGGAAAGAGCTTGGCAATGTCATAACCTCGCCAACTGCGCATAAAATAATGGGGTATAGCCAAATGGATTACTATTCGCCAATAAAAGCCAAGTAAAATTTTTAGCGTTTTTATTGAAATTTTACGAAAAAAGTAGTATAATAAATAAGAGCATTTTCATCTTTACTGTTTCCGCTTTAAAAGACAGACGAAGTCAATATTATAAAGCGGAAACAGTATTAAAGTCCGACGCCGTTAAATTTTAACAGGAAAGGAATGATCAAAAAATGAAGGCTGATTTACATTGCCATACCACCTTATCTGACGGCTCTTTAGGTATCGAGGAGGTGATCGCGCAGGCGAAGCGCAACAATATAGATTACCTTGCCATAAGTGATCATGATTGTCTTTCCTCAATTTCAAGAGCGGTGGTTTTAGGGCAGCGTTACGGTATAGAGATAGTTCCCGCCGTGGAATTTTCCGCATTTGACGGTAAAAGGGAAAGTAAAGCCCATATTCTCTGTTATATGCCGCAAAAACCGGATAGGCTTGAGGGATTATGCATAAGAAACAGCGAAATGCGCCGCCAAAGAGGGAAAAAAATGGCTATGAAGGTGTTGGAACAATATCCCATCACCCTTGAAAACATAGTTAAGTATTCTGCGGGGAGCAAGGCTATTTATAAGAGTCACATAATGCACGCCCTGATGGATTACGGTTATACCACAGAGCTTTACGGCGATGTTTACGACGAGCTTTTTGATTCTAAAACGGGTATCTGTGCCGATGAGGTAAGCAACGAAACCATGGCTAACCCCGAAGTTCATTTTGTGCTGGAGCTTATTCATTCGTCCGGCGGACTTGCGGTAATGGCGCATCCGAGAGTTTTTGACAATTTTGACCTTATCGAGGAGCTTGCCAAGGACGGAAAACTTGACGGCATAGAGGTATGGCACCAGAGTTTAAAGCAGGGGGATGAAAAAATACTGCTTGATATGTGCGATAAATACGGCCTTACCCCTGAGGAATCACTTCGGAAAATTCTCAATCATAAGTAAAATACGATAATATACCATTTTAAGAGAAAAGGATCATACATAATGGACGTTAAAGAAGAAGCACTTAAAAAACACTACGAATGGAAGGGAAAGATCGAAGTGGTTTCCCGCGCGCCGATAAATACAAGGGAGGATCTTGCTTTGGCTTATACTCCCGGTGTTGCGGAGCCTTGTGTTAAGATAAAGAACGATCCCGAACTTTCCTTTGAGCTGACAAGGCGGTCAAATCTTGTTGCGGTTATCACCGACGGCACCGCAGTGCTTGGCTTGGGCGACATAGGCGGGCTTGCGGGTATGCCCGTTATGGAAGGGAAGTGCTGTCTGTTTAAAGAGTTTGCGGGAGTTGACGCCTTTCCTCTTTGCGTTAAGAGCAAGGACACCGATGAGATAGTCAGGACGATAGAACTTATTAGCGACAGCTTTGGGGGGATCAATCTTGAAGATATAGCCGCCCCCCGCTGCTTTGAAATAGAGAGGAAGCTTAAGGAAAAGCTTGACATTCCCGTTTTCCATGACGATCAGCACGGAACGGCGGTAGTTGTGGGCGCGGCGCTTATAAATGCGGCAAAATGCGCGGGAAAGAAGCTGTCCGAGCTCACGGTGGTTATAAACGGCGCCGGCGCGGCGGGTATTGCGATAGGTACATTTTTGCTCAGCCTCGGCATAAAGGATCTTATAATGGTTGATTTGTGCGGCATAATAAACCGCGAAGAAAGCTATGATAATCCTGCCCATTCGGAAATAGCGCTGAAATCCAATATAAATGTCAGGAAAGGAACTCTTGCCGACGCGGCAAAGGGAGCGGACGTTCTGATAGGCGTTTCACGTCCGGGTCTTTTTACAGATGAAATGATAGGTTCAATGGCAGATAAGCCGATAGTATTTGCAATGGCAAATCCCGTACCCGAAATTATGCCTTCCGATGCGAAAAAAGCGGGGGCATATATAGTGGGAACAGGCAGAAGCGATTTTCCCAATCAGATAAACAATGTTCTGGTATTTCCGGGTATCTTCAAAGGCGCTCTTTCCGTAAGAGCAAAGGAAATAACCGAGAAAATGAAGCTGGCTGCCGCTTATGCGATTGCCTCCTCCGTACCTGACGCGGAAATAACTCCCGAAAATATTATAGCAAGTCCTCTCGACAGATCGGTCGCGGACAGAGTAGCGGAAGCCGTGTCTAAGGCGTGGCAGTAATAAAAGCGTCGATAATTATTTTTTAATAAACATAAATTGCACTATTAAAAAGGAAGGCGGATAAAAAATGACTTTTGAATACACACCAAAGGGAGTATGCTCCCGCAAAATGATAATCGAAGTTGAAGGCGACACCGTAAAAAGCTTAAGCGTTATCGGCGGCTGTCACGGAAATTTACAGGGTATTTCAAGCCTTGTAAAAGGAATGAAGGTGGACGAGGTAATAAGCCGGCTTGACGGAATAGACTGCGGAGGAAAGGGGACTTCCTGTCCCGCTCAGCTTGCTTTGGCGCTTAAGCAGTACAAGACTCAGCAATAATTCGTATGCTCTTATGCACAATTTGAAATGACTTTTAAAATGAAAGGATAAATCCAATGAAGATAATGGCGGTGGATTACGGAGACAGCCATACCGGTCTTGCCTGCTGTGACAGAACCGAAACGTTGGCTTCGCCCATAGGTGTTATAGATGAAAAAAACTTCAACATATGCGCCGAAAAGGTAGCGGCAATGTCCGTAGAGTATGAGGCGGGGCTTATCGTGGTGGGGAACCCATTAAATATGAACGGCAGCGCAGGTCCCAGAAGCGAGATGTGCAAAAGCTTTGCGGAGCTGCTGCAAGATCTTGTTGAAGTACCCGTAGTTATGTGGGACGAAAGATCCACTACCGTTACCGCTCATCAGATGATGAATGATGTCAATAAAAGAGGAAAAAAGCGGAAGGCGGTTATTGACGCTGTGGCGGCGGCTGTGATTCTGGAAAATTATATGGCTTGGAGAGCCAATAATAAGGATAAATAACGGAGCGGCAGGCGCTGTTTGTCGAAATATCGGCAGGCGGGCCTGTCTTTGTTCTATTTGCGGATAAGTTGTCATACCATAGAACGAGGTGATTTTTATGATATGCCGCTTTGACGATATGCGATGCAAAGAAATAATTAACGTAAAAACAGGCTGTAAATTAGGTTATCCCGACGATATTGAATTTGATACCTGTACAGCCAAAATATGCAAGCTTATAGTTTTCGGAAAAGCAAAACTGTTTGGCCTTTTAGGCAGAGAAGAAGATTGTGTCATACCCTGGTGCGATATAGAGATTATAGGACAGGACACTATTTTAGTTACCTGTGATTTTCCAAACCGCACAAAAAACGGCAAAGGATTTTTTAAAAATTTGTTAAAATAAACAATAACATTTTTATTGTAAAAAAAAGGACTATGTGTTATAATTATAAGGCAGTTTTTTGAGATATTGTTCAAAAAACAAAAATCCGCACACAGCGCCGGCTTTTCCGTTGGTGCCGAAGAAGTGAAAATGCGCACAGATTCGGTTTGGGAGGGTAAAACGTTGTGGAGGAAAAACCAAAAAAACAGGAGGACACTACCATGGCAGTAGTATCAATGAAGCAGCTTCTTGAAGCAGGCGTTCACTTCGGACATCAGACAAGACGCTGGAACCCCAAAATGGCGCCCTATATTTTTACTGAAAGAAACGGTATCTACATTATCGATCTTCAGAAGACAGTTAAGAAGCTTGATGAAGCCTATATGTTTATTCGCCAGGTGACCGAGGAGGGCGGAGAGGTTCTTTTCGTAGGCACTAAGAAACAGGCTTCCGACAGCATCAAGGAAGAAGCCGAAAGAGCGGGAGCGCATTTTGTAAACGCAAGATGGCTCGGCGGTATGATGACCAACTTCAGCACTATTCAAAGAAGAATCAAGAGACTGGAACAGCTTCAGGAAATGGCTAAGGACGGCACCTTCGATCTCCTTCCCAAGAAGGAAGTAAGCAAGATGAACCTTGAAATCGAAAAGCTGGAGAAATTCCTCGGCGGTATTAAAAATATGATCAAGCTTCCCGCTGCTCTCTTTATTGTTGATCCCCGCAAGGAAAGAATTGCCGTTGCGGAAGCAAAGAAGCTCGGTATTCCCATTGTGGCAATTGTAGATACTAACTGTGATCCCGATGAAATCGACTACGTAATTCCCGGAAACGACGACGCTATTCGTGCGGTTAAGCTGATTGCGGGAGCAATGGCTGACG
>CANDLP010000049.1 GCA_947385505.1 uncultured Clostridia bacterium | reverse complement strand
TGACGCTCCGTGACTGGAGTTCAGACGTGTGCTCTTCCGATCTCGTTTTGAAGATCCACGCCTTTTTCGCTGATTTCCGCGTTGGTATCTATTCTTTCCAAAGGCTCGTTTATCGCCATGGAAGCAAAATTAAGCGGATATATACCCACGTCCAGCAGAGCGCCCCCTGCCAGCTCCGGCTCGGTGAGCCTTTTTACGTTAGTCATCTCACCGCCTGTAAACGCTGTGACTTGCGTCACTTCGCCTATTCGTCCGCTTTTTAATATTTCGTTGATGGTTTTTTGGATCGGCTGAAATCTTGACCACATTGCCTCGCCTGCGAAAAGCCCCTTTTCTTCGGCTAAAGAAAAAACTTTTTCAGCTTGCTTTGCATTAACCGCCAGGGGTTTTTCAACCAAAACGTGTTTACCCTGATTAAGGCACATTATGGCGTTTTCCGCGTGAAAGGCGTGCGGGGTTGCGATGTATACCAGATCAATATTTTCGTCGGCCGCCATTTCTTCGTAGCTTCCGTAAGCCTTTCCAACGCCGAATTCCTTCGCAAAAGCCTCGGCTTTTTCAAGGGTGCGGCTGGCAGCCGCACAGAGAACGGCGCAGTCGGTATTGTTTACTGTTGCCGCCATTTTTCTCGCGATTCCGCCCAATCCCAATATTGCCGCGTTTACTTTTGTTTTCATCCGCATTTACCTTTCCTTTCTGTTTATCTGTGTCTTCCGCCTCCGCCGTGCCGTCCTCCGCCGCTTGATCTGTGGGTAGAGCTGCGGCCGCTTCTCCCGCCGCCGGATCCGCCGGAGCTTCTCGGCGAATAGATTCTGTTGGTGAAGTTACCTAAAAATATATCTTCAAATCTTCGGTAGGACAAGGTGCTCCTGTTTATGTAAAAAGCGCCCGAAAGCTTTGCCGGTCTGTATTTTTTCAGATTACTGAAAAATATGATTATTCCGACTGCCAATCCGATAGCTCCAAACAATATAAGACTCGACGAAAATTCAACGGTATCCACTTCCGCGCCCATTACGCCGGTCTGATGATTAGCCTTGCCCATATCGTAGTAATATTCGGCGATCCTAAGAAACGCCGCTGCCGCCGAAGCAAAATCCCGCGATATAATATCGTCGTAAACAGCGTTCAGAATCATTTCTATGCGATAATCGCTGTAATAGTTTATACATGCCCCGCTGGTGGAAATATAGTCGTATTCCGTATCATTGTTTATAAGAAGAAGTATTCCGTCGGTATTTATTCCGCAAAGACCGTCGTACAAATTATCGGCATATTCAACGGTATGTTCGTCGGTTTTCGGCTCGCCTATGTCGTCGCAGACGCAGATTATAATATTAAAACCGCTTTTTTCGGCGAACCGCTCTGCCGTTTCCGTTATTGCCTCAGTATCCTCGGCGCTTATCCATTGGTTATCGTCGATAACATAAACCGATGGGACGGATTCGGCGCGGACGCTTACGGCGAAAATCAGCGCGAAAATTGCCCCCAAAAAAGAAACCGCAGCTTTTTTATACTTTTTACGATTTTTCACTTTTATAATCTTTCCTTTCACATGGATAACAATCTGAAATAACCCGTTTTTTCAAAGTCTTTCAGACTTTCTTCCGCTGTCAGACTATGGACATAATAAACGCTGCCGCCGCTGCGGCAAGAACAGGGATACCGAAACTGAACAATGCCAGCTTAAGCTTGTTAACCGGAAGCGTTCCGCCGTATTTGCCCGTTTGTCCGTTCATGGCGTAATAGTACATTTTTCCTTTATGATTATAGGATAAAAACCACATTGGCAGCATTACGTATTTCCAGCGTATGCCTCTGAGAACATATCTTTCATTGGTGTATATGACGCGGGAATAGCCCTTTACCGAATTTCTGAACTCAGACTTGGCGGCTTCCGTCATTCTGTTCCGCACACGGTCAAATACCATGTCGTTTGTAACGTCGTATTTTTCCGCGCAGTGCCCCGAAAGATACGGCATCTCAAAATTCACCAGCTCGGAATAGTCGAACGGCTCTATGCTTTCCATTAAAGCGTCGTCCGCTTTTGAGGATCCGTCGGCGGGAACGCCTTCAACATTCACCTTTCCCGACCTTATTACCGAGTATTTGCTTTCGGTTTTATATATGTAATCTCCTCTTCTGACCGACCCCATGCTTTTATATCCGTCGGCGGCGATATTTCCTTCCACCACGCCGTCAGCCAGCCAGAAGGGCACGTACAGTCCCTTTATTTTTTCCAAGGTTTTCCGGCTCCTGAAATCCTTTTGCAGAAACATTCTGTGTTTTCTCGTCCATTGGTCAAAATTAGCCAAAGCCTGTTCCTGAGTCATTTTAAACGGAATAATCATGTCGGGGCAAAATTCTCCGCTGAGCCTTCCAGAAAGCACTACGGGACTATGACAATAGTGACAGAAGGCGGAAGCGGTCAGCTCAGAATCGGTAATAACCTCCGCGCCGCAGGTGGGACAAACATACAGGCTGTTGTCTTTTGCAAATATTTTCTCGGTTTTTTCGTCGCGGTCGTGTTCCTGTACAGTTTCGGAATCGGGTTCGGCAAGCTCTTCCGCGGGTACTTCCATAGCTTTGGCGGTCATTGATTCAATTTCATCTTTATCGAAACGTCCGCCGCAGTAATCGCAGTTAAAGCTTTGAGTAACCGGGTCAAATGCAAGAGGCGCGTTACAGCACGGACATTTGTAGGCTATTGATTGATCGGACATTTTGTGTTCCGCCTTTCGGATATTATATGATATTATTTTACATTATGCAAAGCGGGTTGTCAATAGCTGTGCTGTCATAATGCCATAGCAATCGGAGGCTGTCTGAAAAGCCGCAATTTGCACAATTTCCGCTGACAGCGGACGCTTTCTGCGTCAACCCCCATGTAATACATCAAGTATTCCTGCGGATTTTTTCCTTGACTGCGAAAAATTTTGCCCGAAAATCCGCACACTTACCATACGTGGACAAGTTATGAATATTTGTGTTAAAAATAAGAAAATTAAGAAAAATAAAAAAAATTTTCAAAAAGCTCTTGACATTCCGGCGAAAAAGTGATACATTATGTTTAGCACTCAAAGAGCGAGAGTGCTAACACACAACTCGGAAGAGTGCCAAGAGCCGATATGAAAACGGTTTACAGAATTTATTCATTAAGCGCTTCCCGTATTAAGTAAACGGCAATCATTATTGTCGTTTACTATGTAAGGATGGTCTGTGATAGAGATGGAAAAAAGATCGTTAAAAATATTGGAAACGGTGGTTGACGAGTATATTCGCACAGGTGAGCCGGTCGGTTCAAAAACCGTTCAGGAAAAGCTTCCCCTTAAAGTGTCCTCCGCCACTATACGCAACGAGATGGCGATGCTGGAGCAGCTGGGGTATCTTGAACACCCGCATACCAGCGCCGGCAGAGTTCCCACCTTCAGCGGCTACCGTTTTTATATAGAAAATTTTATGCCGGAGCATAAGCTCTCCGACGACGAGAGAAACAGAATAGACGAAATATTTGAGGAGATCGACGCTGATACCGATGACCGCCTTATCGAGGAAGCGGGAAAAGCGCTGTCGGAGATCACCAAGTGCGCCATAGTCACCGCCAACGAAACCGGAAGATTTTCGGTAATCACTAAGGTAGAGGTTATCCCCACGGGGCGGAGAATGTATGTATTGCTTCTGGTAACTTCGGGGGGAAGCATAAAAAACCGTGTATGCCGCTTACAGTTCGACCTTACAGGCGAACAGGTGGATTTTTTTACCAGATTTGCCGACGAGAATCTTACGGGGCTTAATATAGACAGCTTGTCCGATGAGCTTATGGAAAGCCTCTCCGCCGCTTTGGGCAGCTATATGATGATGCTGTCGCCCCTTATGAAAGGAATAGCGGAGATGTCGGCTGAAATGGCAAAAGAACAGTTAAGCGTAAACGGCGAAGCTAATCTTATCGCCTGCGAACAGTTTCAAAGCCATGAGATCGCCTCGATCCTGAGAAACAGGGAACGTTTCAGCGAGATACTTTCCGGCGCCTTTTCGGGAATAAACATAATGTTCGGAGAGGAAAACCAGACCTTTGTGGTTTCAAATTCCAGTGTGATAACCTCCTCCTTTGAAAAGGACGGACACAAGGCGGGAAGCTTCGGGGTAATAGGCCCAGCCCGCATAGATTACAAGAAGATAATACCCTATCTGGAGTATTTTTCCGATAAAATAACAAATTTGCTCAGCGAAGACGAGGAGGAATCGGCGTTTGCCGAATCCCTTCCCGCGGAAAAGGAGGCGGAGGATCTTGAGTAAAGCCGACAAAAAGAAAAAAGAGAAGGAGAAGGACAAATTGGACGTTAAAGATGCAGTAAGCGAAGAGGAGGTTTTGAAGGAAACCGAGGAAAATGCAAACAGCGGGGAAAATAACGAAAACGAAGCCCCTGCCGAAAAGAACCCGCTTGAAGCGGAGCTTGAAAAGAAAAACGAGGAAATGGAAAAGCTTAAGGATCAGCTTATGCGCAATATGGCGGAATACGACAATTACCGTAAGCGCACAAGCCGCGAGCGCGTAGAGCTTGAACCCGAAATTACCGCCAAAACGGTAACGGAATTTCTCACCGTGGCGGACAATCTTGAAAGAGCGTTAAGCGTAGACTGCGCCGATCAGAATTTTAAGAAGGGAGTTGAGATGATTTATCAATCCTTTATGGAAACTTTGGGAAAGTTAGGTGTTGAGCAGATACCCGCCGAGGGCGAGTTTAATCCTTCTCTTCATCAGGCGGTGCAGCAGGTTCCCGCAGGAGAGGGACAGGAAAGCGGTATGATCGCCTCCACATTCCAGAAAGGCTATAAATTAGGAGACAGGATTCTGAGGTTCGCGATGGTGGCGGTAGTAGCATAGATTAAATAAAAGATAATAAAGTGTAAAACAAAAGCAAGGAAATAACTTATGCGGGTACGCGAATAAGCGAAAAAAGAAATTATCCGACAACCGAAAAATATATAATCATCTCCGCAAAATGCGGAACAAAGAAAGGAACTGATTTATTATGGGAAAAATTATAGGAATCGACTTGGGTACAACCAACTCCTGCGTAGCGGTAATCGAAGGCGGCGAGCCTACCGTTATAACTAACTCCGAGGGCAACAGAACAACCCCCTCCGTAGTTGCCTTCACTAAGGACGGCGAGCGTCTGGTAGGCCAGCTGGCCAAAAACCAGGCGGTAACCAACCCCGATAAGACCGTTATTTCCATTAAGCGCCATATGGGCAGCGATTACAAGGTGGATATCGACGGGAAAAAGTACACCCCTCAGGAAATCTCCGCAATGGTGCTTCAAAAGCTTAAGACCGAAGCGGAAAATTATCTGGGCGAAAAGGTAAGCGACGCGGTAATCACCGTTCCCGCCTACTTTACCGACTCTCAGCGTCAGGCGACAAAGGACGCGGGACAGATCGCGGGTCTTAACGTACACCGCATTATCAACGAGCCTACCGCCGCCGCCCTCGCTTACGGCGTGGATAAGGGCAACGAGCAGAAGGTGGTAGTATATGACTTAGGCGGCGGCACCTTCGACGTTTCTATCATTGAAATAGGCGACGGAGTACAGGAAGTGCTTGCTACCGCAGGTAATAACCGCTTGGGCGGCGACGATTTCGACCAGAGAATAATCGATTTTCTTGTTGATGAATTCAAGAAGTCCGACGGCACCGATCTGCACAATGACAAATTCGCCATGCAGAGACTTAAGGACGAGGCTGAAAAGGCAAAAATCGCCCTTTCCAACACAACTACCGTAAACATCAATATCCCCTATATAACCGCCGACGCCAACGGCCCCAAGCATATGAACGTAACTCTTTCGAGAGCCAAGTTCGACGACCTTACCGCCGATCTTGTTAAGGCAACTATGGGACCTTTGGAACAGGCTATCAAGGACAGCGGACTTAAGATAAGCGAGATCGATAAGGTTCTTCTGGTGGGCGGCTCCACCCGTATCCCCGCCGTACAGGAAGCGGTAAAGAAGTATATCGGCAAGGATCCTTTTAAGGGAATCAACCCCGACGAGTGCGTAGCGGTGGGCGCAGCTATTCAGGGCGGCGTTCTGAATAAGGAAGTAAGCGGACTTCTGCTTCTTGACGTTACTCCCCTTTCTTTGGGCGTTGAAACGGCGGGCGGAGTATGCACCAAGATGATCACCCGCAACACCACCATACCCACCAAGAAATCCCAGATATTCTCCACCTATGCCGATAACCAGCCCAGCGTTGACATCAACGTGCTTCAGGGAGAGCGCGATTTTGCAAAGGACAACAAGTCCTTGGGAACCTTCCGTCTTGACGGAATTGCTCCCGCTCCCAGAGGCATTCCTCAGATTGAAGTAACCTTCGATATCGACGCCAACGGTATTGTGAACGTTTCCGCAAAGGATCTGGGCACAGGAAAAGAACAGCACATTTCCATCACCGCCTCCACCAATATGAGCAAGGAGGATATCGACAAAGCGGTTAAGGAAGCGGAAGCCTATGCCGAAGAGGACAAGAAGCGCCGCGAGGAAGTCGACCTCAGAAACGAAGCGGACTCTATGGTGTATCAGACCGAAAAATCTCTTAACGAATTCGGCGACAAGGTCACTCCGGAAGAAAAGGGTCAGGTACAGCCCAAGATAGACGCTCTTAAGGAAGCCTTAAAGGGAACCGACACCGAAAAGATAAAATCCGCGAAGGAAGAGCTTCAGACTGCATTCTATGCAGTTGCAGAGAGGGTGTATAAAGAACAGGGTGCAGCCGCAGGCGCGGCTAACGCGGGAGCAGAAGGTGCAAGCGTAAGCGGCGATGGTACGTCTTCCTCCGCAGGCGGCGATGACAATGTTGTCGACGTGGATTACAAAGACGCGGACTGATAAATTAAAATAAAAAATTCATTGAAATCTTAAGGCAGCCCCGGAAACGAGTGTTGCCTTAAGGTGTCTATAAATTTATCAAGGAGCTATTATGGCAGAAAAAAGAGATTATTACGAGGTCTTGGGACTTCAGAAGGGTGCAAGCGAGTCGGAAATAAAGTCCGCATACCGTAAGCTTGCCAAAAAATACCACCCTGACCTGAACCCCGACGACCCCGAAGCGGAAGCCAAGTTCAAGGAAGTGAACGAGGCCAACGATATACTGTCCGATCCTCAGAAAAGAGCAAGATATGACCAGTTCGGACACGCGGGAGTTGATCCTTCTTATGGCGGAGGAGCGGGCGGATACGGCTACGGCGGCGGATTCGGAGGATTTTCCGCTGACGGCGGAATTGACTTGGGGGACATTTTCGATACCATTTTCGGCGGCGCTTCCACAAGCAGACGCTCCAATCCGAATGCGCCAAAAAGAGGATCGGATATCGCCGTCAATCTGGATATCAGCTTTATGGAAGCCTGTAAAGGCGTTACCCACGATATAGAGCTTAACAGAGCCGATACCTGCGACAGCTGCAACGGAAGCGGCGCAAAATCGGGCACCACTCCCAAGACCTGTCCCGACTGTCACGGTTCGGGCGTAGTGAAGATAACCCAGCGCACCATGTTAGGCTCCATGTCCACCCAAAGGCCTTGTACAAGGTGCGGCGGAAAGGGCAAGATCATCGAAACTCCCTGTCCCGCCTGCAGCGGCAACGGAAGGGTTCAGAAGCGCAAGAAGATCACCGTAAACGTTCCCGCGGGTATCGACAACGGACAGGTGCTTACCGTTCCCGGAGAGGGCAACGCGGGCGTAAACGGCGGCTCAAAGGGTAATCTTAACATAAGGATCAGCGTCAGAAAGGATCCCCTTTTCGAGAGGCGCGGCGACGATATCTGGGTAGACCTTCCCATAAGCTATACCCAAGCGGCATTGGGCGACGAGCTGACCGTCCCTACCATTGACGGTAACGTAACCTACCGCATACCGGAGGGCACCCAGCCGGGCGACGTGCTCAGGCTTCGCGGAAAAGGCGTACAGCATTGTCAGAGAGAAGGCCGCGGGGATATGATGATAAAGGTTCAGATAGAGGTTCCGAAACGCCTTACCAAGCAGCAGAGGGAGCTTTTGCAGCAGCTTGAAGCGGTTATGAACGAAAAAAATTTTGAAAAGAAGGAAAGCTTCAGGGATAAGCTGAAAAAGTTCGGTGATGAGCTGAAAAAGAATTGGGGCGGCTGATGAAAACAGTTCTTCAGAATAGATTTGTATATCCGAATCATCTTTCATACCACCTATTGTATATTTAATTTGCGTCCCCTGTTGAAAACTTTTGTATGTGTCTAACAGAGAAGTTAAATAAAATTGTGCAAAAAATACAAATTTGTTATTTAGAATTTACCCAAACTGTTCTTTTTTGAAAAAATGAGCAAAAAACCGGTAAAATATTTAAAATGCCTGTTGACTAAAACGGAATTTCGTTATATACTGTTAGAGATGAAAGGTAAACATAACCTTAAATGGTACAAAAAAACATAACCTTAAATCAAAACGGAGGAACAAAGTATGTTTGCAAAAGATGTAGAGGTAAAAAATTCGGTAGGTCTTCACGCAAGACCCGCAACCTTCTTTATTCAGAAGGCTAACGAGTACAAGTCTTCGATCTGGGTAGAGAAGGAGGAACGCAGAGTAAACGCCAAGAGCCTTTTGGGCGTTCTGTCTTTAGGCATTGTGGGCGGTACCACCATCCGCGTTATCGCTGACGGTTCCGACGAACAGCTTGCGGTAGAAGGTCTTATCAAATTGGTTGAAAGCGGATTTGCTGAATAATTGACCGCTAAAACTTAATAAACGGCCGCTTGTTTTCCGAGCGGCTGTTTTATTATTTGCATAAATATAATGCGGTTTTCACGCGAAAGGATAGTCATATGAAAAAAGTAAATTTAAAAATATCGTTTCTTTTGGCTTTGGGAGCAATTTTGTCGGTTTTGCTCACAGCCTGTATTCCCGGCTTCGGCGGAGATTCCGCCTATAAGGATATAGAGGGGTATTCGGAGGTAACCAATGCAAAAAAACTTTATACCGAGCTTGACAGCGGACATTTTTATATGCAGGACAATTCCGCGGGGGAGATAACAGCGGAATTTCTCTTCAAGTACCGTGAAGACGGAAAACTGACCTATTTTTATATGTCAGCCGAAGGGGATACGACAGTCTACGAATACCATAACGGCTCCGAGATAAACCGCAAAAACAAAGGCGACGCTCAATGGCAGTTCGTAGCGCAGGGCAGCGAGGAATATTACGTTTACGACCGCAAAAACCGCCACCCTTATACAAACGAAGGGGTAATTTCCATGAACGCCTACGCGGTGACTGACAGCATAGTTGAAGAAACCGATTCGGGGAAAAAGATAACCTTTTATTACAATGCCGACGAGTTCAAAGAAGCCATGGCGGAGCTGGGGATTCTAAAGAGCTTTGAATGCTCGGTATGGCTGGATAAAAGCGGATATTGTTATAGATTGGATCAGAAGGGCGTTTTTGACAGCGAAGGGCAGGAGTCGGTTTCCGATTATTCTATGTTTATTGAGGACATGAACGGTATAGAGGGCGATATTAAAAAACCTGAGGTATAGTCTTAAAAAATTGAAAACAAGTCGTTTGTCATACCAAACGCATTTTTCAATTCGGAACAAACGCTTAAAATAAGATAAAGGGACGAAATAACATTAAATGAATGTCAATGAATATTTAAACGGACACATCGCCGTAAAAATCGGAATCGGACAAGGCGGCGCTGATGTTTATGAAATAGACGGGAAATACGTTTTAAAGTATGCGAACCGCAAAAAACTGGAAGCGGAACAATTTGACTCTTATTCCCGTGAAGCTCTTTTTTACCGCAGTATGTCGGCACGTCAAAGGTCTTATCTTCCGAAAGTGTTAAAAATTGAAGCCGACGAAAATGAAATTTTTATCCTGATGAAAAAGTATGATCTCCCCCAACGAAATAAAATAAACGGAGAATTGCTTCAAAAGATTACAAGCGCGCTGGCGGAACTTCATACTGACGAAGTTCCTTCCTTTTTATATAAAAAAAGAGAAAACGCGGAAATTTTATCCCACAGCAGAATCGCGGAATGCTTAAGCGGA
>CANDLP010000048.1 GCA_947385505.1 uncultured Clostridia bacterium | reverse complement strand
AGCGCGGGAATATTTGACGGCACGGCTATGAATATGCTTTGGGGTATTGCTGGTATGTTCCTTTCCTTAAATGTACCGCATATCATGTCCGAATGGATGATCGCTTCGGGCGGAGGCGGCGGAGGAATGAGTAAAATTTATACCATAAGCATGGTTGGAAGAGCTGTAAAGGGGTTGATCAAATAATGGACAGTTTTTTCAAGCTTCTTGCCTCAACTGTAAACGATACGGTGTATCAACAGGATTTAAAATCAATAGTCAACGTTCTGAGCGGAGTGATAACAGCCGGTCTTATAGCGCGGATTATAGTCTGTGCAATTAAAATGTCGCATGATGAAAACAAGGAGGTTCAGAAAAAATCCATAAAGCACTGTATAATCGCCCTAATAATAAACCTTTGTGTAATTGATATTTATTATATTCTTAATAAATATTTTGGGTTCGGCGTTTTCATATGAAAGGAAAAGACTATGGAAAAAGAAAGGCTCTATATTCCTTACGGAATAGGAATTGAAAAAGAATATATCATCGGATTCGGCAAAAAGGAAATAAAGCACTTTTTTGTCGGACTGCTTTGTACCGCGCTCATTGCGGTTCTGGCGTATCTTATCAGTCAGCATGTAGCGGCTCCCGTTATTATCTTAATGGCAGGAGCTGGAGGAAGCTATATGACCACCAGAAAAGAAACCTATTCCCAATCGGTAGTGGAAATTGTACAAACAATAATTCGCTACCGCAAATCACAGCAGAAATTTCTGTACAAATATTAAACCATGGAGACACTTCACTTAATTGCAAAAACTATGCTGATTCCGCTCCTTGTGTGGATTTCCGTTAAAGACATCAAAACCAAAACTGTTTCAAATGCGGTACACCCGGTTTTGCTTTGCGCGGCAATTTTTTTGAACGGGATTTCACCCTTTGAACGGCTGCTTGGCGGTTTTCTTTCCGTTTTTCCCTCATATATTTATTCGCATAAAACAAAAAAGATGGGAATGGGTGACGTCAAACTGATGTTTTCTTTCGGTTGGTGTTCGGGATTATGGAATATTCCCGCCGTAATTTTTGCATGGATAATATTTTATTTCACAACGTTTAAAGGTAAAAATAAGCCGATACCCTACGCGCCGTATCTTTGCGGCACATTTGCGTTAAGCTTGTTTTTACCTTATTTTATTTAACAGGAGGGACTCAAAATGATAAAAAACAGAACCTTGATTGCCATCGTATGCATTGTACTTGCCGTACTTCTTTGCTTTTGCATTGCGCCGATTGTAACCAACCTTTTCAACGGTACCCAAAGCGTTGTAATACTTACATCCGATACTGCGCCGGGAGTGCAGATTACAAAATCCATGCTCAGTACGGTACAGGTATCAAAAGCCGACACTTTTTCGTTTTCATACGTTGACGACCCCGAAGAGATAGTGGGAAAATATTCAAAAACTTTTCTTTACAGCGGCGTTGTCACGGCGGATATGTTCGGTGAAAGCGTAACGGATTCAAGCACTAAGCTGTTATCTCTTGAAGCGGGAGAATTTGCAATGTCTGTCACAATACAGTCTTTTGCGGGCGGTTTCAGCAATAAAATCCGCAGCGGAGACATTGTGTCAATCGTAAGCGTAGACGATAAAGACGAAGCCCATATTATAAATGAGTTAAGATATGTAGAAGTAATTGCGCTGACAACCGATGAGGGTGTTGACGTTACCGAACAGTCCACGGAAGAGATAGCGGATACCGTAACATTTAAGCTGATAGACGAAAGTCAGCTTTCTCAGCTGCTTAGCTGTGAAGAAGGCACGCTGCATATAGCTTTTGTGACCCGTGACGAAAAACTCAGCGAGGAATACCTTAAAATCCAAAAGGAATATTTTGAGGAAGCCGATGAGAGTGATATAAGCGAAAATAATTTAAACGGAGGGGACGATAATGCTGCATAAAATAATCGCCGTATATGGAAACAGTTACAAAACCACTACCGCTATAAACCTTACCGAACTGATAACAAGGCGGTATCCGAAAGCCGCCGTTGCTTTTGTGTCAATCGACGATATGCAGCCTGCCCTGCCGCTGATTTTTCCTAAAATAAGCTCCGATAATTCTTTCGGAAAGCTGATGAGCAAAGCGGAGGATATGGACGGAAACACTATTCTCGCAATGGGCGAACCGGCAAAAAGCAACCTTGCAGTATACGGCTACAACAAAGGGGAAAACATTAACAGCTACGCTAAGCCGATAGATACAAAAATCGACGACCTGTATATGTATATGCGCAGTATTTTTGATTTTACCATTATTGACTGCACAAAGGACGTTATGGGAAATAAGTATACGGCAAAAGCGCTTATTAACGCTGATGTGACCATTAATCTTGTGTCGTGCGATATATACGGGTTAGTGTTTTTTGATTCTCAAAAGCCGATTGTAGAGCACAGTCAATACCATTACGAACGCTTTATAAACTGCCTTACCTTAAACGGCGCTTTTGAACAGGACACTATGGAAATGAGCGATCTTTTATCGGCAAAATATGTAATTCCGTACAGCAAAAAGGTTGCGGAAACCATAAATATGGGACTTGCCTTTGAAAAGGTACCCGACAAAAATTATCGAAGCGTTTTAACCAAAATTATCGATGAAATTGTCGGCGAAAAGTCAGCCGAAGATTTAAGCGAGCACAACGAAGATTGATAAGGAAAGGAACGGTTGCATATGAACTTTTTTAAGCAAAAAAATATAAATACGGAAGAAGCGTCGGAAGCGGAAAAATCCGTTACAGAAAAAACCTCCGATGAAAATCGGACGGAACCTATAGCGCCGCCACAGGAAGAGGCTCAGGGTATAAAGCGCGTTATGGTTTCCTATGACGTTTTGCTTCCGGAAATTCAGGCGTATATGTCCAGTCAGTACGCTTCAACCGTGTATGATATGGACAGGGCGGAAATGTTCAGAAATTATATCAAGCAGTATCTGATCGATAAAAACTACTATATAGAGGGTAAAACGCTTGCGCAGGCGGTGGAAATGCTTTATTCGGATATGGCGGAGTTTTCCGTGCTCACGTCATACCTTAAGCGCACCGACATTGAAGAAATCAACGTCAATTCGTGGGACGATATTGAAATTAGACCGTCCGGCGGCGATTCCTACAAGGCAAAGGAGACCTTCAAATCCCCCGAACACTGTATAGATATAATAAAACGTTTACTGCACGATCAGGGCAAAATGGCGTTTGACGACAGCAGACCCATTGCAAAGGGCTTTTTGGGGAAAAACACGCGTATTACCGCCATTTATTCCAGTCTTATCGACAAAGAACGCGGCGCGGCTTGCTCAATACGTATTGTAAACCCGAAACAGCTTTCTAAGGTTGACTTTATAAATTCGGGTACCTGTAACGAGGAAATGTACAGATTTTTATCCACCTGTTTCAAATGCGGAATTTCCGAGTGTTTTGCGGGAGAAACGGGTTCGGGCAAAACTACGATCATGTCGGATATTATGAAAAACTATCCTCCCGAAAAACGTTTGATAACCATAGAGTCGGAAACGAGAGAGTTTAATCTTGTGCAGCGTGATGAAAACGGGAAAGTAAAAAATAACGTAATTCACATGATAACCCGTGACAGCGACGACAAAAGCCGTGCGGTTACTCAGCTTGATTTGCTTACCACCTCGCTTACAATGGATCCCGACGCGCTTTGTATGGCTGAGATCAAATTCGGCGGCGAAGCGTGGGGTGCGCAGGAGGCTGCTCGAACGGGACACGCCGTAATGACTACCACTCACGCTTCCTCCATTAAGGGAATATACACCCGTCTTGCCACTCTTTGCATACAGGAATACAGCAATATTCCTTACACAACTATATTGCAGCTTGTATCGGACGCTTTTCCCGTTGCGGTGTACCAGCATAAATTTGAGGACGGAATAAGGCGCGTAACCGAAATTGCCGAGTGCATTCATAACGGTGAGAATATCAGCTTTAATACGCTGTGGCAGTATCGCAGGGAACGCGATGAAATTCTCGATGACGGCAGCAAGAAAATTATTGGCGAGTTTGTAAGGGTCAATCCCATAAGCGACAGTCTAAAAAACAGATTATTCAATAACGGGCTGTCCCCCGCTGAAATGGAATCTTTATTATAAAATAAGGAAGGAGCTTATATATGACCATATTATATATAACAGGATTTATTCTCGCGGCGGCGGGTATCATTATCGCCCTTAATATAACGCCGAAGCAAATATCTTTCGACTTCATGAAGTTTTTGGGGCGCGACAAACTGCTTGCGGAAAGAATGAAGATAGCCAAAGGCGAAAAGAAAGAACCTAAGCTTCAGGCTTTAATCACCGATATAAATTATTCCTTGGAAATAACGGGCAGCGCCGGAAAATTTAAATTTGTGTGCATTGCCTCGGCTATTCTCGCGTTTGCGGCTTCCGTTTTATGCTTAGTGATCGGACAGTATTTTGTGCTTCCGGTAATGGTGGCGATTATAGCGATGATACCGTACTTATTTGCGAAAGCGCAGCTTAACACATACAAGAAAAATGTATCACTGGAGCTTGAAACGGCATTGTCGATAGTAACTACCTCTTATATCAGCAAGGAAGATATTATAACGGCTATTGAGGAAAGCCTGCCTTATACTCATCACCCCATTGCGGAGGTTTTTAAACGATTTATCGGACGTACTCGGCTTATAAACAGTTCCATTAAAATGGCTATACGTCAGATGAGGCAGGAAATAGACGACGATATTTTTCACGAGTGGTGCGACGTACTGCTTGAATGTCAGGAAAATATCGGCATGAAATATACCTTACAGCCTATTGTAGCCAAATATACCGATGAAAGAATCGTAAACGCGGAATTGGAGGCTGAGCTTGCGGCTGAAAAAAGCAGCTTTTTGATGATGATTTTTCTTGTGCTGGTTAACTTTCCCTTGCTGTATTTTCTCAACAGGGATTGGTTTCAGGTACTGGTCGATACCACACAGGGTAAAATAGTAATAGCTATCGTGGCGCTTGTTTGTTTTTTAACGACGCTGAGAATGAGAAAGCTGACGCAGCCCGTAAAATTTAAGAGTTAAGGGGGGAATAAAAAATGATTGTCTTTGTAAAATTGCTGTTTTACATAATATTTTTTATTTTGACGGTAACCGCCCTGTACAATATAGCGGGAATAATTTTTCGTCTGCCTATGGGACGGATAACCAAAACACTGAAAAACGCTTCAATGGGAAATCAAAAAAGAAGCGGAAGCGATATAAATCATCAGATTGCGGTATTGCTGTCCAACATAATCGTTATAAACGAATACAAACGGAATGAACTGGAGGAAAAGCTTGCCATTGCGGACATAGACGAAACGCCTGAAGTGTATAAGGCGCAGGGCTTTTTAATTATACTGGAATTCGGTTTGCTCGCAATTCTCCTTGCCTCCGTTTTTCCTGTTTTTGCCGCGGCTCCGATTATTATCGGCTTTGTAATGCACCGTAATCATAAAAATATTGTTACAAATGCGGTAAAGGATTTGCAGGAGCAAATAGATATCGATCTTCCGAGATTTGTTTATTCCATGAAACAGGAAATGTTGGTCTCTCATGACGTACTCACAATATTGGAACGCCATAAAAACGATTATTCGGATCACTGGCGAAAGCAAATGTCTATTACGGTAGCCGATATGCGTTCGGGCAATTACGAGGCGGCGCTTCAAAGACTTGAGGGGCGAGTTGGAAGCACTAATCTCTCCGAAGTGGTAAGAGGTCTTATAGAGATGTCCCACGGAAGCGATATGTCGGTATACTGGGAAACGCTTCAGGTAAGATTTTCCGAGATGAGAAAAGCGCAGCTGAGAAAAATCGTTAAAAAAATACCCGATAAGATTCATAATCTTTCCCTCTGGTTGATCGGCGCAATGCTTTCTATTTATATAGTAGTGCTTATAACGCAGCTTGCGGAAAGTATGTCGGTATTTATGTAAGGGAGGCAGAAATGAAATTCCGAAAAAAAATAAAAGACAATCTTTTTAACAAAAAAGGATACTCCCATATTACTTCAATCATAGGGTTTTTGATACTTATGATGTGTCTTGCCTGCTTTATGTCGGTAACTCCCGTATTCATAACAAAATTTTCTCTTGACAATTATGCCAACGAACTTATAAGAGAGGCGGAAATATCGGGAATAATAGGCACTGAAACCACTGATCGCCTTGAACGCTTAAACGATCTGAAGGGGTTATATCCAATAGTGTCATGGAAAGTAAAAGGAACCGATGTGTCGAGTTCAAGTAATAAAAAGATCAATTTGGGCGAAGAAGTGTCCGTTACCGTCAGCAAGGAAATATCCGTAAGCTTTTTCGGCGAATGGGAATTTACTTTGAAAAGTACCGCAACGGGATTGTCGGAGGTATATTGGAAATGAAAATAAAGCAGCGCCTGTTTAACCTCGGCTCCAAAAAAGGATTTTCCTATACTTTTATTGCTGTATTGCTTCTTTTGCTTATGTCGATTTCAATGCTTGTCTGGGAATTTGTACGGCTTGGCGTTATAGTATCCAACACCCGTGAAAAATTTGAGGATTCCTTGGTAGTAATCGCTACGGAAAGGTACAAAGAAATGTATTCCTCATGCAGAGACGGTTATGCCGCTTCTTTTGAGTATAACGGTACAAGCTGGGCAAATAACAACAGATTGTCAATTCCCGAAATAAACAATGAAATATTGCGCGAGCTTAATTCGGGAGAAAAAACGCAGGTGAATTCCGCTTCCGTTAATTCCTTTCTGCTTACCTGCAACAGAATGGGAAATGCTTACGGAACTCCGGATGCAAACAGCGGAATACGTTTCAAGGTGTCTGGTACCTGCGCCGTAAACATACCTTTTAAGCTTCTTTGGTCGGATAACTTCAACGTAATAATCAAAGCGGAAACGCAGTGGATCTCATTATATTGATTGAAGGAAAGGAATGGTTATAAATATGGATTCAAACATTATTATATTGGTAATTTTAGTGATAGGCAGCGCGGCTGCCTATTTTTATTTCAAATTTCAAAAGAAAAAGGAAAACGCACAGCTTGACCGATCGGCTCTTGCGGAAAAAACCGCGCAGGATTTCGTAAATGTCAGGGACGTAGGAGAAAATACGCTTTACACCATGGACGGAATGGTTTATTGCTACGTTCTGATAGACGGCATATGTCCCGAACTGTTTTCCGATTCCGAACTGAAGAATATTTCTCATAAACTGGCGTCGGATTTATCAAAGGTCAGACATCCTTGGAAATTTGTATCGGTTTCCCGACCAATCGATCTGAAAAAAACGCTTCAAGTTTATTCCGATACATACGCAGTCGCCGAAGAAGGCCGCAGGGCGCTTCTTAAACAGGAAATGAAAGAACTGGGCGATATGGCAAACCGCGGCGATACTCTCGAACGAAAGCATTACGCGATTGTTTACGGAAAATCGAATGAAGAAAGTAAAGTATTAAAATGCGCCGAAAATCTCGCGAAGATTTTTTCCGAAAACAGGGTGACCGCCTCTCTTTTAAACAAAAAGGGCATTGTAGAATTATGCAACCTTGTTAATATCCCCGCCTATTCTCATATAGAGAACAGATACGATTTTGACAATACGATACTTGAAGCCATGATAAGAAAATAAACGGTATTCGGTGCAAAGAGAAAGGACGGTCACAAAAATGAATTTTATAAAAAACAATACCAAAAATGAAAAAACCAACACCGAACCCTCGCCAAAGACCAAAACAAGCAGCGCTCCTTTACGCAACAGGGGCTTGCTGTCGGCTATTACCCCCATAGGAATAGAATTTAACAAAAACGAATTTGCCCTCGGTGAAAACTATTGCCGCATTTACAGCGTTATCAAGTATCCCCCTGAGGTCTCGATCGGGTGGCTTTCAAGACTTACGGGAATACCCGGCACTATTGTTTCAATTTCCGTTACACCTATTGACAACGCGGATTTTTCCAACACGATGAGCAGAACCGTATCCGAATACCGCGCGGCGGCCGAAAGCACGAAGGATCAGCTCGAACGCAGCCGAAAGATAAAAGCCGCGGACGACGCCGAAAAAATAATGAAGCAGATAGATCAGGATAACGGAAACGCTTCGGGCTTCGGCTTGCAAATAATGGTGTTAAGCCGAGATAAAGAGGATTTTACGGATAAATGCTCCCGTATCGAGTCGGCGGCAAACGCTTTGGGCTGCCGCGTAAGAATATTAAGCAATCTTCAAAAAGACGCGTATATGCACCTTTCCGCCACATACCCGCAGCAAAAAATAATTAACGATATAATTGAACGTCCCTTTTTGCTGTCCACCTTTACGGGTGGCTATCCATACGCCGAAAACGGCTTTTGCGATACGGAAGGATATTATCTCGGAAAAAACAGCAGCGGCGGTATAGTGCTGTTTGACCTTTGGAAACGTTCGACTACCAGAACTAACAGCAATATTACCCTTGTGGGCGACAGCGGAATGGGAAAATCCACCGCGTTAAAGCACTTGATACTGTCTGAGGCGGCACGGGGTACAAAAATAATTATAATTGATCCTGAAGGCGAATATAAAGAAATATGCCTCTCCGAATACATAAAAGGGAAATGGATAGACGTTGCGGGAGGGCGCGGTGGAGTAATCAATCCTCTTCAGGTTCGCCCCGCTCCCAGAGACGACGATGAAGAAGAAAAGGGTGTTAAAGATCAAGGTGTTGATCTGAGTGGCGTAGGGGATCTGGCAATTCATCTAAAAACTTTGGACACATTTTTCAGCCTGTATCTGCCGAGCCTTACAGACAGCCACAAAGCACTGTTGGAACTGGTTTTAATAGAATTGTATAAACAATTCGGCATAACATGGGATACTGATGTTACAAAGCTGAAAAATGCCGTTTATCCTACCTTTACGGATTTATATAACCTTATTCACGGCAAAAAAGAAACCGATAAAAGTAAATTTGCTCTTTATGACGAGCTTGAACTGCTGTTAAGCTCCGCCGCTAACGGAGCCGACAGAGGCTTATGGAATGGACAAACGACCATTGACGGTAACAGCAACTGCATTTGTCTTGATACAAAGGCTGTTACAAGCATGGGCAGCAGAATACTTTCGGCGCAGTATTTCAACGTGCTTTCTTGGTGTTGGCAGGAAATGTCGAAAAATAAAACGGAAAGAGTTATGCTGATTGCCGATGAGTGCTGGATGTTAATTGACCCTCGCTGCCCCCAGTCCCTTGAATTTTTGAGAAACGCGGAAAAGAGAGCGAGAAAATATGAAGGCTCCGTTGTGGTATCAACGCAGCAATTGGTAGATTTCCTTGATCCGCAGGTGAAAATGTACGGGCAGCCCGTGCTTGATATGCCTACTATCAAGCTTTTATTCAGTTTATCGGGAAAAGGGTTGGAGGAAGCGGTAGAAGTTTTCGGTTTAAATACGGCGCAAACCGAGCTTGTGGGAAGTAAACAAAGAGGTGCGGCTCTTATGAATATCGGCGCACAGAAAATGAAAATTCAGTTTTCTTTCAGCGATGAACGTCTCGCGATGTTCGGAAAGGGCGGTGGTCGTTAAATGACAGCGCCCGAAGCGGTAATAGCCGCCGTTAAAGCGGCGGTAAAAGCCCTTTATGATAAAGACGAAAGAAAAAAACTCTTTCAGAAGCTTGGCGGTCTGATCGGCGGCGGAGTAATGCTTGTGGTTATGATTTTATGCTGTTTCCTGTTCCTTATCGGCGGAATATTCGGTTTGCTTGTGGATTCTTATATAAAAGATAATTGGAATATAGTAAGGAACAATATTTGGGACGTCTTTGAATCTCTTGACAGAACTGCAAACGGAGAAATAAGGGAATCTGTATACGATTTTATGCCGGATTTTTCAATCAATTTGTCCAAAGCCGCCATATCAGACAGCTATCCCCGCAGTTTGCTTATTTATGATACTAACGAATACGAAACAGCAAGAAAGGCTATGGAAGCAGCCGCCGAGGAGCTCCGAAATGTAAGAAGTGAAGGCGAATGTATAAGCATTTGCGACAATTACGGAGTATACTACACCGAAGGTCTGTATGAAGCGATCTGTGAGGACAGCACATTTTTTAAAGATACTGGACTTGAATCCGCGGCAAATTATTCTTATTTTGTTAATAAAATACTATCGGCAGCAGCACAAAAGAAGCTGAAT
>CANDLP010000047.1 GCA_947385505.1 uncultured Clostridia bacterium | reverse complement strand
GTACCTTTTCATAACCTAATTGGTGCCTTTCGCAGAAAGGCGGATTATAATAATGGATACAAACTTAAAATTTTTTGATTATTTTATACAAGCCTTGTGTTTCATTTGGATAATTATACTTTTCTTCAAATTTATCAGGCAAATAGTCACATATGTTCTTGCTTTTATTAAAAATAAGCGGCATGGTGAAGATAATACCAGTGATTGGATTGGGAATGAAACTTTACTATGTATAAGATATTTTGTGTTAACAATAATATGGATTTATTTAGACAACTTTTTTTCGATAAACAAAATATTTCTTTTGATTTCTATTGCCTTATCAAGCTTAAACACAATTATTAATCTTCTGTTATATACTTGGCTTTGGCGGGCGAAAGGTAAAAAATTTATCTTATGTTGTTCCTTAATTTTGATTTCTGCTTTTTGTGTGTATGCAATATTAGCAATTTATTTTATATAATTTAATTTTACATTGGTGATAAATATATGTGTCGTTCAGATAAAATTGAAAAACTTTTTAAACTTTTTTCATTTACAGATAACGCAAGGAATAAGATTCAACAGGCTGAAAAATATTTATACAATCATAAGCACATCTTTTGGATAATATTCATTCCGTTAATTATTATTTTTGTAATATCAGCACTGAACCAAGTTTTTTTATTGGGCAACATTACTGGAATTGTAATTATAATATTAGTTTATATAAAAGTTTTCTTAAAAATGTTTTCATCGTTAAGGTGCTTTTTGGGAGGATCAATTCTTTTTTCCGTTATGTTAAGTATAATAACGGGATTGATTATCAACAGTCTTACATACAATCCATTTATCATCTATTTGATTGAGATTATTTCTTTTGGGTTTATTTGGACATTTATAAGCCTGATAGCTGATAATAAAATTTCCACTATATCAAATGAGCTTTATGCAATTTCATTTTCAGTAATTTTAATTATTAAAGATTCTGTAATAAATATAATAGAATATATATTTCATCTTACAATTAATGATTTTGAAGCAGTTGCGATTGATATGATCGTTGTTCCATTGGTCATAATAAATTCTGTATCAACCGTTATGTGTTTACTTAAAGGATATTATATCGAGAAATACGGAAAAAATGAGATTTATGTATCTAAGCAATAATATAATTGAGAAGGCGTTTAATTTTAAAGTTAAACGCTCTTTTTTTATTTATTTTAACAAAACCGCACAGTTTGACAAATCAGAGGTGATATAATTGAAACAACAAAATCCTTTAATATATTTTGCCCCGTGTTTAATACCTATTATATATGGATTTTGCATACCATTATGGAGGAACGGAAACGTGAATGCGGAAATAATCACAACCATAATTACAGGGGCTGTTACTATTTTTGCAGCCATCATCGCTTTTGCGGGAAGCTGTAAAAGCGGAAATAATGTTACAAAAGAGGCAAAAGCCGATTTAAAGCTCGAATATAAAGACTTAAAGTCTGATATTTCAAAGAGCCAAAATACAATCGAGGGTAAAATAAACACAGTCAAAGAAATAATCAATACAGAAATTGCAAAATCGGAAGAAAGAAAAAAGTATCTTACTTCGGAACAGGTTACCATGCACCGGGTCGCGGAGCAAATCAATAATATGCATTCCAACTGGCTCGAGGCAAATGCAAAAATAAATCTTCTTGAAAAAGAAAGAATAACCTTGAATAAAAGGATTGCAGAATTGGAAAATGAAAACAGCGGACTTAAAGAAGCGCTTGAAAAAGCGCAATCAGAGTATATTGCTATGATGGGAAAAAGAAGTATGTATAATGACGTTATTATTGAAACGCAGGATGGGGAACAGGAGGGTAACTGGGATCAGGATAATATGGAAATTTAAACTTTGTTTTTTAATATTAAAAGGCGTTTAATTATAAAGTTAAACGCCTTTTATATTTAATTTTAAAACCCACTTTATGTTAATCAGAAAGGAAAAATGTTATGGAAAAATCTATGCTTTATAAATGTAAACATTGCGATAAACTGTTAGACAGCGGACATGATTGTCTTGATTGTCTTAAGAAAACTTTGAAGATCGAAGAAAAAATTCCGAACTTAAATCTAACTATAATCGGGAAGTGCGGGAGAGGCGTAAAATCGCGGCAATAAGTTAATAATATGATAGGAATGTGTTATCAATATCTATTTTGAAAATATTACTTTTAATAAGCTCATTTATCTTAAAGGATACATATTTGATACACGGTCAGCTTCACAATACAGATACTCCAAATCAAACGAGTATTTTGTTAAACTATCAGTTTTATATAACATAATCATGGCTCTTTTTAATTTGATATTTTAATAAACGAAAAAATAATATCAATAAAACATAAATATAAATATTTGAAAACTTTAGAAATACAGACACTCAATGCAAGAGATCTGTTTTTAGGAGGAAAAATACCATGTCAACCACATTCATAAAAATCCCCAACAGCATTGTAGGAAACCTCAAAAAACACCGCTGCACCATATACCTTTATTTACTCTACCTTTGCACCGTGCAGCAGTCCGACTCCGTAAAAGTAAAACAGGAAACCATAGCTCAAAAATTAGGCATAAGCTTCCAAGAAAGCGTTAATGTAACATTGCGTTATCTGCAATCCAACGGGTACATAACAATGGAACACAATTTCAATCCCGTAACGGGCAGACAAGCCTGCAATACGATAACCGTCCGCAATTTTGACCCGCAAAACAACTATTTTCTCCTGCCTTCGGAATATATTTTCGTTGAAATGCCGTCTGTTGCAACGGAGCTGTTATTAACTCTGTATATGCTTGCTTTTAATGATCCTTTCTGTTTTCCGTCGTTTACGCAGATATCAAAGACCGCCAAAATGGGCGCGTCATCTATTGTGAAAGCCTATACTGTTTTGGAGGAAAAAGGAATCATAAAAAAAGAAAATTATATAAAAAAGGACGGCAGCAAGGGGCATAACCGTTACTTCCTTGCAAAAAAGATAGAGCGTATCGTAGGAGCCGAAAAGACGGAGAAGCTCCTTACTTGGATCAGAAAACAAAAATCAATCTTCTTTGAACTTTGGCAAATCATAAAAGAAATTTTAACGGGCAATACGTCTATTCTCAATGAAATATGCGCTCAGCTTAACTGCGGCGGGGTGCGCGAGGAACGTTCGGATTTTGAGCTTGGAGATACACTGGACAATGTGAGCTTGGAGCGTGAATGCCAACCCGGAGAAGCTGATATTCCCGTAAGAGCGGTCCCTTCAATATTTGGTTTTTTAAAGCAGAAGATAAGCCGGATTCGTGGCAGAGTCCGGCGTTTTTTTGCGTCTGTTTCTCAAAAATTTAAGAGAGCACTCCCGTAATGTTATACAAGTATAATCTAACAAGACCGTTATACGAGGAAAGACGAAAAAAGAAATAATTTTATGCTTGTTTATTTTATGTTGTGATAATTTCGGGTTAGATTTTTGTATGTTAAGATGTTCCCATACATGGATGCTGCGAAAAGTACTTCAACATTAAACATTATTTGATCAGCAAAAAAAATTAAATAAAATTTGCTGGAAATAGGGAAATTTACGCTTGAATTCAATTTTCTGTTTTTCTTTTCAAATTTCCGCATATTTGCTCTTTATACGGGAAAATATTCACAAATTTTTTACAATTTTTAAAAATTTTTCATATTATATTGACATTTTCCAAAAAAAGGTTTATAATTAAAGCATGTAAATTTCTTTGAAAAACATAATCGGGCAAACGAGTTGACGGTACAACTCGTTTGCCCGTAAACCCTCAACTGTTACCAGCAGTCGAGCGTCTTAGATTATGCTTTAAGCGTGTATACATTTTAACACGTTTAGATACATTTGTCAAGGGTGCGTTCACTGTTTTGGTATGGCAGTGAGCGCGCTTTTGTTTGTTTTTCGATATTCGTTTCGTTTTGATTGCTTTTTCAAGCGATTAAAATATACCTAGAAATTGTCAGCATTGTGATAATGCGGTCAATTTTTCGTTTCCGGCAAAACCTATACGCGTTTTAGCCGTACAAATTGAATAACCCCTCCTGCAAGAAACAAGTTCCTCTGTTTCCGTAACAACTGCGCCGTGACTGAACATCATAGCGAGTATATACACCTTTTCGGTTGAGCTACCTCGGAAGCAAGTACAGGGGCGTGCGCCATTGTGCGTTGCTGGGTTGACACGTCAAAATAAAAGGTAACAGGAGTTTGGATTCATTTGATTTTTTGCACTCGGCGGAGTGTTCACGCGCTTCGCCGTTTGCTTTATTTGCTTTAAATAAAAAGATACACTTTCATAGGCTTTTTGATAGAACCTATGAAAGTTTACCTTTATGGTCGGAGTGACCGGACTTGAACCGACGACCTCTACCACCCCAAGGTAGCGCGCTACCAATCTGCGCCACACCCCGACTTATTACTTAAATAATTATACACTATTTTTAAAAAAAGTCAATACCTTTTTTAAAAAATTTTTTATTTTTTACCCAAAAATCAAAAATTCCTTTCAAATATCCTTCCACACACAAAAAGGTATTTTATTTCCTGTTTCTAACCGTAACTTGCAGCAAAAACTCATCTTTGAATTTCAATCCCCTTAAAGTCCTGTTCCCCTCTTACAGAAGGACTAATTTCATCATCGGTATACTCTGCTATAATACTGTATCCTAAACTGTTAAGGTTAAGAAAAACTTCGCAGTCTTCTCCCCTCTTAATAGCATTCAGCCAATGTTCTCCGTTTATTGTTACAACGCCCCGGAACGCTGCGCGGGGTGAATGGGGATAAGCCGTCTTAAGCGTTTCGGCGGTTCGGATACCGAAGCAGCCGACCTTTTTTCCGTTTAATGTATAGCAATACACTCCGAGTAAGTCCCACGCGTAATTTACACGGTTAGTAACGGTGTTTTTGCCGTGCATTTCCTCAAGAAACTCTTTATTTTCACGGTCGGTTTCAAACATTGCAGCTCTTGGGCTGCCGAAAATTTTGATCAGTTTTTTAAGATCTACGGGAAGAGAAAATTTCTTTTTACCGTTAATTGTTATTCCTTTTTGATCTATGTTTATTTTAAAGTCCCCGTTGTTTATCGGAGGGGAACTTCTGAACCAACCGAACATCTCATACTCCTAATTATTTGATTTAATGTAATATCAGTATCTTTTATTGGGCTTGTTCTCTTTATGATCCTTCCACATAATAATGTAAACTCTTAAATACATTATAAAAGCAAACAGCATAAAAGCTCCGCTTAAAAGAATCAGTGCGTCGGATACCTGGACGGGCACCTTTCCGTGCGGCACTAACAAAAGAAAAATAGTTATAAGATAAAAAGAGCTTGTAGCGATTTTTCCGTACCAATGCGCGCCTCTGAGCTTTCTTCCCAACCGGTAAAACACCAAAGCCAGTATCGCCATTGTAATTTCCTTTATTACAAATATGGCGAGAATAGGTATAAACAACCTGTATCTCATTACGAGACAGGCTAAAATCGCGCATTGCGACAGTTTATCAGCAACCGGATCAAGAAGCTTTCCCAATTCGGTGATCTGATCATATTTTCTCGCTATTCTTCCGTCAAGCACATCCGTAATTCCCGAAGCAATCAGAACCATGACCGATGCGATATAATATTTAATGCGGTGCGCGGAATTAACATAAAATACAACAAATACCGGTATAAGAATTATACGGAAATATGTCAGTATGTTAGGTACGCTGAAAAGCTCTCTTTTAAGTTTGTTATTCATAATTTTCCTATGCAGTTCTCTCCACAGTGTGCGAAATACCTGTTTATTTATATATTGGCGTTTCGCATTTCCCATCTTCATTTTTTGTATATGAGACAATTGCCTATATACATCTTATCTTTTTATTATAACAAAGTAAATGAACTTTGTCAATCCTTATTATAGCCTAATATTTTAATAAACCTTATTTCGTCGCAGTGCAAAGCGCTGACCGGATATCTGACCAGATCGCTGTCATGACCGCAAACCAGAAAATCCAGCTTATTGCCGTAAACATCGGTAACTATATCGGTCACAACGGCTTGCGATACCGCGCTTCCCGCTGTAACAAGCTGAACTATATCTCCTTTTTCAATCTGGCCTCCGGCCATGTCTGCATACGCACACAGTCCTCGTCTGTCATTGCCGGTGCAGTAAAGACGAAAATTATCTCCCTCCGTCCAGGACATTGAACAGCCTTCGTCTTCTTTTGTGTAATTCACGTGCGGGCCGAACCATTTCCATATATAGTTTCCGCGGGTGTCCATCTCTCCCACGCCGCTGTAAATACATTGGGATATAAAATTACCGCTGTCATTGTCGTAATCCGCCCATTGCTCGGTGTTGCGGCTTTCGCTTATAACCGAAGTCCACCGTTGAGCGTACTCCGCCGCCGCCTCTCTGTTATAAATAATCTCCGGCTGCGGATAATTTGCGTCATAACCGCTTGTTCTTATTAACTCGGCGTTGCTTTTGGCGTTTTCGGCTAATTTTTGAGCAAATTTCGGGTAGGAATTATAAAGCTGCGAATAAGACGGAGAGTTTGTACCGCATAAGGCATTGAGAGCCTTTTCGGCATAGCTCCACGCTCCTCCGTCGCATTCGTGAAATGTAAGGTACCAATTGCCGCCTATTCGCTCGAAAATAAATGTATGGGTATATATACCCTCCCCGCTGTTGATTCCCGTCATCGCTTTATGTGTCAGCTCTGCGCTTTGCTTCAGGGTGTATATATACCCGTCCTTATTGACCTTGACTACGTTCTCAAGGCGTATATGCGTTTTTACTGCACTGAGGGAAAGGTCAATATTGGAGCGGGCAAGACGGCCGGCTCCCGAAGTCATAGCGGCAAGGCTGTAAACGGAATCGTTGCAGCTGTCAACAAAAAATCCTTCCATTACTCTTTCGCCTTCAAATTCTCTGTCCCCCAATGCGGAATAAAAGCATTCAAAATATCTGTCAATAATGTCCCTTAGCTCGGACACTTCCTCCGTTTCTTCACTGACATGCCATATGGAGCTGTATTCCACGCTGCTGAGCGGCGGTTCCTCCTGCTGTACAAAAACCATATCGAAAATACTTTTAAAAGGATCGAAATAGATTAAAAGCGCAGTTGCAAGTGAAAAAGCCACAATTCCCGCTAAAACGGCGGCCAAAGCACGGCGCTTCAATTAAGACCATCCGTAATCGTCATATTCGCTCCAGCTTGCACGGCTTCCCGACTGCTGCCCAAGCTTGTAAATGAGAACGGCCACCGCGCCCAATATTGCCGCTATCGCCAAGACCATGCTTAACTTGCTCTTATTCATATTTTTAATCCGCCTTTCTTAATTTCTTATTGTATAATACGGTAGATTTCCGATTTGGGAAAACCTGTTTTTCTGGCAATCTCTTTACATGCCTCCGACGCCTTCATTCCTTCTTCAATAAGCTTACGCGCAAGCTCCGCCGCTTGTTCCCGCGTAATTTCCTCCGAAGGCGCTTTTTTTGCCCCCTCGACCACAAGCACATACTCGCCCTTAGGTTCCTTTTCCTTATACAAAGCTATCATTTCGCTTACAGTTCCACGTATTACCTCCTCGTGAAGCTTTGTAAGCTCACGGCAAAGGCTTATCCGCCTGTCCCCCAGAACTTCCAGAAGATCGTTAAGGGTGTTTTTAAGCTTATGGGGCGCCTCGTAAAATATAAGGGTCATGGGAAGGGATTTAAGCTCCTCCAAATGCTCCCTTCGTATTCGTTTGGTAACGCTGAGAAAGCCCTCGAAACAAAAACGTTTGGTTGGAAGCCCGCTTATTGCGAGCGCCGTCACAGCGGCGGTAGGGCCGGGCACGGCAACCGTTTCTATACCGTGTTCCGCGCAAAGCTTTACCAATTCCTCTCCGGGGTCGCTGATACAAGGCATTCCCGCGTCCGTAACAACCGCGCAGCTTTCTCCTTCCAGAAGTCTCGGAAGGATTTCTTCGCCCCTTTCCCGCGCGTTGTGCTCATGGTAGCTTATTATGGGCTTTTTTATTCCGAATTTATTTAATAGCACGGCGGTGACCCTTGTGTCTTCGGCACAGATAAAATCCACATTTTTTAAGGTTTCCTGCGCCCTTTCGGAAAAATCCCCTAAATTGCCTATGGGAGTCCCCACCACATATATTTTGCCCAATTTTACGCCGTTCCTTTCTATTTTGCGAAAAATTTATACGCGAAATACTATTGCATACCGTATATTTCCAGAAGCCTTTCGGAATAACTCCCGTTTTCCTCTCTCATTATCAGCGGTTTATCTATATCCAATCCCACTTTTCCGCCCTTTTTCCCAGATATAAGCGCCAGCCACGGCTTTTCTCCCGCTTTGTTGTAAACAAGGGTAAGCTTTTTCGGCTGAATATTTCTTTTTTGCATCAAATAAAAAATTTCAGCCGTTCTTTCGGGAAGATGGCACATTTTTAAACAGCCGCCGTACTTCAGCAGGATATCGGCAGCTTCTATCACTTGACCGAGATCGCAGGCAATTTCGTGTCTTGCAATCCTCTGGGCTTCCGTAAGTCTTGTTTTTCCCGAATTTTCCTTATAATACGGCGGATTTACCGTAACCAAGTCCGCCGAATTCCGAGGTATATGCTCAAGAAGGGCTTTTGTATCCGTAAGATCGGCTTCCACGGGGAACAAAATCGTTTCAAGCCCGTTTTCTTTTACCGATTTTCGGAACAGATCAGCCGCTTCCTTCTGCAGCTCCACTCCGTACACCTTTTTCGGAGGTTTGCTTTTGCAAAAAAACAAAGGAATGATCCCGCACCCCGTGCATAAATCGCACACCGTTTCAGAGGGAAAAGGCGACGCGAAATCCGCCAGAAGTACTGCGTCGGTGCCAAAACGATGATCTTCGCTTACATATATGTCAACGGAACCCAATTGAAATTTTTCTTCCATTTTTTTATCCTCGAAATTCAAACGCAGTTTTCTGAAATTAAAATGCCTTTTTTAAAGTTCGAGGATCATTTTAATATGAGTTATCCCGTCCTCGTCGTATTCCTCGGAAGCTTTGACAAATCCCGCCTTTTCATAAAAGCTTTTGGCGTAAAGCTGTGCCCCGATTGCTATTTTTTCGGCGCCGTATTTTTCCTTTGCCGTTTTGATTCCCTCCGCAAGTATTAGACTTCCCAAGCCCTGCCGCCGCTTTACGGAGATAACTCTGCCTATTGAAACTTCTCCCCAGACGCTGTCAGGCAGCACGCGAAGGTAAGCCTGTATCCCCCCGCCGTCCGATAACCAGAGGTGAAAGGCGTTTTTGTCCATATCGTCCAGTTCCTGATACAAACAGCTTTGCTCCAGTACAAATACAGAAACTCTCAGTTTTAATATGTCATACAGCTCCGAAACTGTAAGCTCGTTGAAGTGTTTTATATTAAGCTCCATTATAAAAATTCCTTTATACTGCTTTACGATCATATTTTAGACAACAGTTTTTAAGGTCTGCAATTGATTATAAAGTACACTCAAAGCGTTAATTCTCGAACAATAACAGAAATTGCCTGTTTTTGATCGTAATGCCTCTTTGTCAGCCTATCAGAAGCTCGCAGTCCGGCAAAATCTTATTTTTCCCGCTGTCTCCCTTGTCTCCCTTAAATGACAGCAGCAGAGAAACGGTACCGACTCTTCCCACCAGCATGGCAAGACACAGCATAAGCTTCGATACAGGGTCGACGGCAGCGGAAATGCCGGTGGAAAAGCCTGTGTTAGTAACGGCGGAAACTATTTCGTAAAGAATATCCACCTCCGATATCTCAGGATTCAGCAAATAAATTGTGGTAAAACAAATAAGTACGAACACTACCGACAGAACCAGTACCGACACCGCTTTGTACACAAGCCTTTTTCCCACTCTGTGTCCGTACAGCCTTACATCGTCATACCCCTTAAGCACCGCTATAACGGTAGCCGCCAGTATCGCCAGAGTTGTCACTCTTATGCCGCCGCCTGTGGAAGCGGGAGCCGAACCGATAAACATCAGTATTGTTGTGATTACTTTGGAGAAGTCGTTGGCGAGAGCGATATCTCGTATGTTAAATCCCGCCGAACGGGCGGAAACGCTTGTGAAGGCGGAGCAAAGTATTTTGTCTCCCATGTTCATATCTTGGTACGCATCCCCGTGAAGCAGATCGGAAGAGCACACGTCTGAACTCCAGTCACGGAGCGTCATC
>CANDLP010000046.1 GCA_947385505.1 uncultured Clostridia bacterium | reverse complement strand
TTGCGTTAAGTTTAAAGTCGGTAGCTTCCTGCTCCTTTATTGCCTCCGCCACAGCGTCCGCAAGACCTCCGCTTCTGGCAAAAATTCTTCCGTAATAGGAAGCATTGTCCAAAACGTCCTCTTCAAGACCTTCCAGCTCTATATCCCTTCCATCAAAGAGCGCCTGAAGCTCTTCAAAGGTAATAACGCTGTCTATGTACGGCTTTACGGTGTCCTTCTGAAATTCCGCTTTTTTGGCGGTGCAGGGGCCCATAAACACTATCTTGCAGTCGGGATCGTGTTCCTTGATGTACTTGGCTATTTCCGCCATAGGTGAAAGATTGTGAGAAATATTATCTTTAAGCTGAGGGAACTGAGTTTCCACATATTTCACGAAGGCGGGGCAGCAGGAGCTTGTCAAAAAGCCCTTTTCCTTAAGCTCTTTGGCTTCCTTATATGCCACAAGATCAGCGCCTAATGCCGCTTCTATCACATGGTGGAAGCCCAGCTTCTTTATTCCGGTAATCACCTGTCCCAGCTTGGCATAGCTGAACTGGCTTGATATGGAGGGAGCTACAACGGCATAGGTCTTGTATTTGGTGTTGTTTTCGCTCTTTTTAATAATGTCAACAACATCGAGTATGAAGCTTTTCTCGGAAATAGCGCCAAAGGGGCACATATATACGCAGGCTCCGCAGGAAATGCACTTATCGTAATTTATGGAAGCGCATTTGTCCTCGTTCATGGAAATTGCGCCTATCTTGCATGCCTTTTCACAGGGACGCTTATTGTTTACAATGGCGCTGTAAGGACAAACGGCGGCACAGCGTCCGCACTCCACGCACTTATCCTTGTCTATATGAGCCTTCTGCTGACGGTCAAAGTAAATGGCTCCCTTGGGGCAAGCTTCTTCACAGCGGTGGGCAATACAGCCGCGGCAGTTGTCGGTAACGGTGTGACCGCTTACCGAACATTCGTCGCAGGCTATATCTATTACCTCAATAACATTGGGGTTCGACTTGTCTCCGCCGATAGCAAGCTTTATTCTTTCTCCTACTATTGCCCTTTCCTTATATACACAGCATCTCATGGTCGGCTCTTTGCCCTGTACTATAAGCTTGGGGATATCGTGATACCAGTAAAGCTCCCTGTCCTCGAAGGCGTATCTTGCCACCTCGCGAAGCACTCTGTACTTAAGGTCCTGTACTTTTGTATCGAATTTTCTCATTTTTCCAATAATTCCTTCCTATTGATCAAAAATAGCTCACCTTTATTTTTTTGCCCATTGTCTTTAACGCCTCGGAAAGCTGTTCCACCAATCTCATTTTTATATTGAAGCCTATGGGAAGATCGGGGTTCTGATGAGCCGGATTGGTAGCCCTGCCCACAAAGAAGTTTATGTCTGTCGCCTCCTCAAACAGCATTCTGGCTATTGCCGAAGCGCCGTCAAGACCGTAGCTCCAGTCGTTGAACTTTTCGTTGTCGGTAAGATAGCTCTGAGCGTAGACAACAACCCTGTTTATTGTAATTACCCCCTCTGTGACCAGATCGACGCCGTCTATGGTAGCGGTAGGCGGAATTTCGGGATCAAGGTAATCGAGACTGGGCAAAACGGGTTTGCCCAGATACTGTCCCGCCAGAGAAGATGTGGTTCCGCCGCAGACTATGTGCTTACCCTGTTTGGAGAAAAACAGGGACATCATTTTCGTTACGTCCTTCGGATCGGAAGGGGGACCTATCATAAGATTGACGGGCTGCCTTTTCCGTATTTTGACCGAACAAACGGTGGTGTCGTCGCCGGGCTTATAGCCGTAAAGCTTGTTGCATTCGTCCAAAAGCACGGTGGTAAAGGTCTTTGCGGTATAATCGGGGCTGTAGTTTTTCTCCATATATTCTATGATATTGTCCCTTTGCCAGCCGTAGTTAAGCGCCATTCCCACTCCCGCGTGTACGCAGCCGTCGCTCATAAGCATAAATACGTCGTTTTCCTGAAGCTTTATTTTTGCGCGGTAAATGGTCTTTCCGCCCACGTCGAATGAGCTTTGAGGATAAACGAAGTTTTTACCGTCCCTGAGCAGTATTACATGGGGGTTGTCGTACTGAATTATTTCCGCTTCCTCGCTGCCGTAAATTTTAAGAATGGTAAATGTGGAGTACGCCACTCCCCTCACCTTGCATACGGGAAGGGTTGAAGCTATAGTGTTGACGCATTCCTCAATAGGCATAGACTGCGCCATCATAGTGGAAATTATCTTTGAAGTAAGGGTGGACAGTATGCAGGCCTTTACGCCGCTGCCCAATCCGTCCGCCAGTACGACTATTTCCGTATCGTCGTCGGGCTTTACAATGCTCACCTGATCCCCGCAAAGCTGCTCGTTCACATGATTCAGGCTGTAATAGCCGATATCGGTGCATAAATCGTTCATTCCGACACCCCCTTATGACTGCGCTGACAGGGATTCTTTAAGCTTTGTAAGCGCGATCTTTGTTTCGGCGGTTGTTTCGCCAAGGAGAGAAGCGATCTCCTGTACCGCCGTCATCTGCTTTTCAATTACCTTATCGGTTATCTCAATGGTGCTTTGGCTTAACTCGTCTTTGGCGCGCCTTGCCTTTTCCTCCTCGGTAACGTCGCGCATAATGCTCATAACAATATGATATCCGGGATCGTATATCAGCGTCTGTTCCACATATCTGTTGTACTCCGCCAGGAAGATGCGCTTATCGTGGATATTTACCCCGCTCTCTATAACGTCGAAGAAGGGCAGGGGATCGAGTATTCTGACCACCTGTTCCCCTAAAACGTCGGAGGCGTTCGCGATATTCATAAGCTTCATTGCCGCTTTGTTTATCTGCTGCACTTCAAGGGATTCGTTAAGCACGATAATGGCGTTGGGAGTATTTTTAATGATCGTATCCGAAAAGCTTTCCGCCTTTTCCTTAAGGAAGGGCAGGCACATGGAAAGATCCGCCTTTCCGTTGAACACAGCCACCGCTTTTTCGCGGCAGGTATCGTAGCCACAGCTTCCGCAGTTCAGCTCGTCCTCCGGACTCCTCTTTCCCATTTTTCTGAGTATTTCGTCAATCGCCTTACTGCCCGGCATCAACCGCTTCACACCGATAAACTTTATATCCTTGTTCATCTTTTCGTCGGACAAAGGCGTGGCGTTAAAGTCATTATCCTTGGCGTATTTGTCCACCAGATTGGTATTGTTGATAAAGGCGTGTCTGTTTCTCTCTATAACGGGTCCGCTGACGCAGCTTCCGTAACAGGCGGACATTTCAATAAAGCACTTTTCCATTTTGCCGCTTGCTATCTCCCGCAAAGCGTTTACGCAGTTTTCCACTCCGTCGATATGGATATATGTATAATCCTTATTTTTGCAGTCCATAGAACGGAGAATACCTCCGCCCGTGGGGAACAAGCGCGCCTTTCCGCCTTCCTCGGGGCTGTCCTCAGTTTTTTCAAGCTCGACTTTTTCGTTTTCAAGCCATTGAGTAAGCTCCTCGAAGGTGAGAACACAGTCAACTATTCCGGGGTAATCCTCCGCTTCCGCCTTTTTGGAGATGCAGGGACCGATAAACACCGTTTTAGCTTCAGGATTTCTCTGTTTTATCTCCAGCGAATGCGCCTGCATGGGGGATACTACCTTTGCAAGGTACGGGAGGGCTTCGGGAAAGTGCTTCTGTATAAGCAGGTTCACTGAGTGGCAGCAGGAGGAGATTATAAGGTCATGTTCTCCCTTTTCCACCATTTCGTCGTACTTTTGTTTTACTGCCGTAGCGCCCTCGGCGGTTTCCTCCGCGTCGGCGAAACCTAACTTTTTAAGAGCTTTCTTTAATGCGGATATTGTCAGCCCTTCATAGTTTGCCACAAAAGAGGGGGCAATGCTTGCTATAACGGGAGCTCCGCTTTTAATAAGCTCTTTAGCCTTATCAACGTCGTTTTTTATCTCCTTGGCATTCTGGGGACAGACAACGAAGCACTGTCCACACAGAATACATTCCTCTTCAACGATAAACGCCTGATTTTCAAAAAAGCGGATAGACTTTACAGGACAATGTCGGATACATTTATAACAGTTTTTGCAGTTGGATTTTTTAAGTTTTAGATACTGCGGCATTTGTCATCTGCTCCTTTCCCGTTATTACTCCGCCAAGGCGGGCTTTTTGATGTTTTCCTCGAAAAATTCTCCGAAGCTGTCTTCGTTTACGCCGAAGATCTGATCGTTTACCTTTACCGAAACGCCGTTCATGCAGTGCCCTAAGCAAAAAGCCGCGGATACCGCTACTTTATCGGAAAGATTGTTTTCCTTTATCGCGCTGTTGATAAGCTCGATAATCTTGTAAGAACCTCTGATGTGGCAGGAGCTGCCTACGCATACGTTTACATTTACCATAATATGTACTTTCCTTTCGCGTATTATGCGGTTGAATTTTGTCCTATTGTTAAATCTCAAACAATCCCCTTAAATCAAGTTATGCTGACTCTAAAAGTCAGCATAACAGGATGTAAAAGGAATTTTTGTTTTTTAAATGCGCTTATTCGTAATAGCAAACGCTTGCCCAGCGTGTGAGCAGTTCTTTTTCCTCAGGCTTGCCCTTCGCCATCTGGGAAGCTGCAACAATGGGCATCCACTGCTGTACGTACTGCTTGGGAGTATCGCTCATTTCACAGAAAAGATTAAGATACTTTTCCGCAATCTCCGTATCGTTCTTAAGAGTAAATCTCAGATATGTTCTCGCAACATCCGCGCTGGCGTTACCCTGAGTGGCGTGAGACCAGTCAAGAATGTAAGGCGTTCCGTCGCTCTGCAAAATAACATTGGTAGGCGTAAAGTCACCGTGGCAAAGCTTAGCGTGCTTAGGCATACCGTCAAGACGCTCGGACAGCTCATATCTTGTGGTAGCGTCCAGTCCGCTCAAGGAAATCTTTCTTCTCATTTTATCCTTAAGCTTGGTGAGAAGCGCGCATCTCTGATTGTGTATATTGAGCTGAATCTCAACAAACAGCTTAATGTAATCCTCTAACATGGAGGGGTTATCCTCGTAGGATTTTGCAAGGGTCTTGCCCTCGATATAATCGGTAACTATGCACCACTTGCCCTCAACGGTGCAGACTTCCTGAATCTTGGGCACGTTAAGGCCGGTTTCCTCAACTCTCGCTAAGTTTAAGGCTTCGTTCAGAATGTCAGCCTTGGAATAATTCTCGTTGAACACCTTCAAGGTCAAATTGCCGTCGCGGTAAATGGTCTTGTCTTTTCTTACAGCGATTACATTGTCTAATTTCATTGTTTCGGTCCTTTCTAATCCCAAATTTATTACTTGCCGTAATATGCCTTAAGGTACATAGCTTTGATCTCTTCCATAAGAGGATAGCGGGGGTTAGCGCCTGTGCACTGGTCGTCGAAGGCCTGTTCGGTCATGGCGTCCAGATTGTCGAGGAAGTATTTTTCGTCAACGCCGTAATCCGCAATGGTTCTCTTAATTCCGATTCTTTCTTTGAGCTTGGCGATCTCTTTGATAAGGTTCTCAACCTTTTCGTCGTCGTTCTTTCCGCCGAATCCCATTGCGTCGGAATATGCGGCGTACTTAGCCTTTGTGCAGGGGTGAGTGTACTGGGAGAAGGTGCCCATCTTTACGGGAGCCTCCGCGCAGTTAAAGCGGATAACCTCTTCGATCATAAGCGCGTTGGCGATACCGTGAGGAATATGGTGGAATGCGCCCAGCTTATGCGCCATAGAGTGGCAAATGCCCAAGAAAGCGTTGGCGAAAGCCATACCCGCAAGAGTGGAAGCGTGAGCCTGTTCCTCTCTCGCCTTGGGATCGTTCGCTCCGTTTTCGTAGCAGGAGGGCAGATGCTTGAATATCAGTTTGCCCGCTTCGGTGGCGAGACCGTCGGTGAAAGGAGTTGCAAGAGTGGCTACATAAGCCTCCAGCGCGTGAGTCAAAGAATCGATACCGGAAGCGGAGGTAAGACCCTTAGGCGCGTTCATCATCATATCCGCGTCAATGATAGCCATTTTGGGCATAAGCTCGTAGTCGGCAAGAGGATACTTGATACCTGTCTTCTCGTCAGTGATAACCGCGAAAGGCGTTACCTCGGAGCCGGTGCCGGCGGAAGTGGGAACAGCCACAAAATAAGCCTTTTCACCCATTTTGGGGAAGGTGTAGATACGTTTTCTTATATCGATAAAGCGCATTGCCATATCCATAAAGTCGGCTTCGGGATGCTCGTACATTACCCACATGATCTTTGCGGCGTCCATAGCGGAACCTCCGCCGATGGCAATGATAACGTCGGGCTGAAACGCCTTGGCTACCTTTGTTCCCTCGATAGCGCACTCAAGAGTGGGGTCGGGGGCAACATCGGAGAAGGTGGTGTAGGCAATGCCCATTTCGTCAAGCTTATCGGTGATAGGCTTGGTGTATCCGTTGTTAAACAGGAAAGAGTCGGTTACAACGAACGCCCTCTTTTTGCCCATTACGCTGCCAAGCTCGTCAAGAGCCACGGGCAGACAGCCTTTTTTAAAGTATACCTTTTCAGGCGCTCTGAACCAAAGCATATTTTCTCTCCTCTCAGCTACTGTTTTAATGTTAAGCAGGTGCTTTACGCCAACGTTTTCGGAAACGGAGTTGCCGCCCCACGAACCGCAGCCCAGTGTAAGGGAGGGCATAAGCTTAAAGTTGTAAAGGTCGCCTATACCGCCCTGTGAGGAAGGAGTATTTATAAGTATGCGGCAGGTCTTCATTCTCTCGAAGTAATCCGCCAATTTTTCGGTTTCGGTAACCTGATTGATGTAAATGGAAGCGGTATGACCGTAGCCGCCGTCGGCGATAAGGTGCTCCGCCTTCTGTACCGCGTCCTCAAAGCTCTTGGATTTGTACATAGCCAGTACGGGAGAAAGCTTCTCATGAGCGAAAGGCTCGGAAAGCTCAACGCTCTCAACCTCGCCGATCAGTATCTTAGTATCGGCGGGTACTTCGAAACCGCTGAGTTCGGCGATTTTGGCAGCCTTCTGTCCTACGATCTTAGCGTTCAGGGCGCCGTTTATAATCATGGTCTTGCGAACCATATCCAATTCCTTTTTGTTGAGGAAATGACAGCCTCTGTATTTGAATTCTTCCTTAACCTTGTCGTAAATTTTGGAGTCAACGATAACCGACTGCTCGGAAGCGCAGATCATTCCGTTATCAAAGGTCTTGGAGTGTATAATGGAGTTTACCGCGACAAGAATATCGGCCGTTTCGTCGATAATGGCGGGAGTATTGCCCGCGCCTACGCCGAGAGCGGGTTTGCCCGATGAATAAGCGGATTTTACCATTCCGGGGCCGCCGGTAGCCAGAATAATATCGGCTTCCTTCATTATGGTGTTGGTAAGCTCAAGGGAGGGTACGTCGATCCAGCCGATAATGCCTTCGGGAGCGCCCGCCTTAACCGCAGCGTCCAATACCACCTTGGCGGCGGCAATCGTACAGCCCTTAGCGCGGGGGTGAGGGCTTATGATAATGCCGTTTCTGGTCTTAAGGGAAATCAGCGTCTTGAAAATAGCGGTGGAGGTGGGGTTGGTGGTGGGAATAACCGCCGCTACAAGACCGATAGGCTCAGCCACCTTCTTTATGCCGAAGCTGTCGTCCTTTTCAACAACGCCCACTGTTTTGGTATTCTTATAAGCATTGTAGATGTACTCTGCCGCGTAGTGATTCTTAATCACCTTATCTTCGGCAACGCCCATGCCCGTTTCTTCAACGGCCATTTTTGCAAGGGGGATCCTCTGTGTGTTGGCAGCGGTTGCGGCGGCCTTGAATATAGCGTCAACCTGCTCCTGAGAATAGGAAGCGAATTTTTCCTGAGCTTCTCTTACCTGAGCGATCTTTGCTTCAAGCGCTTCAACACTGTCAACAATTTCGGGTACCGCTTTTTGTTTTTTCATAGTGTTAATCTCCGTTCTTATTAGAATTTCATATCCGCCCTATCCTTTTTTTCGGAAGCAGGCAGCCGTTTACGTTTAAAAATGCCGTTTGAAATATGCCGCGTCATTTAAAATCGAAAATGCCGCCGATGTCATCAACATGCTTCGACATTTTAAGGTATATTTCTTGGCTTGTTAAAATTTTAACACGAGTTAAGGCTGTTGTAAAATGTTTTATTAGAATAACGACATATTAAAAAATATATGTCAATATATTGCAAACAGCATTCTGTTGTTTATTGGTTTTTCGGCAAAAAATAAAAAACGAGAAAAACAGTATTACCAAAGGAAAAAACAATATAAAGAAATTTTGTGAAATCGGTAAATTTTGGAATAATATACATTTTGTTAAATATTTGTCAAAATTTACGGTTTGTGAATATATTGTCAAAAACACGTTATGAAAACGAAATTGGCGTTGTACTGATTTATATGAAAACAGTATCGGATTGTACTTGCTTTTGGGCTTTTTGTCAAACAGTTTTGAAACAACGCTGAACCGAAAAAAATATTTTCTTTGTTTAGGTTTTTTAATAAGTGTAATTTAAAAATTGTACTTCGGAAAGTATAAAAATAATAAATCTTCGGCCAATCTGCTAACAGCATATATGACCGAAGGTTTTCAATTATTCTATTCCAAGCTTATCAAATTTTATGAAAAGAAGTGTATGATTTTATGGGAACACACTATAGGGCGTATCTGAAAACAAAGCGATTTTTGTACAATTTCGGTGAATGCGCGTCGGTTCCAAGGAAAAAGCGGTAATGCTAAAGTATTCCGGGCGTTTGTGGCGAAGAAGGCGTCCGCAGTCGGCAGAAATTGTGCAAATTGCGGCTTTTCGTATAGCCCCTGATATTACTCCCGCACCATTTCCGCGTCTAAATCAATCTCTCCCTCCTCAAACGCTTTTATATCAATCAGTTTTCCTTTGCCGTCAGTATCTTTACAGTTAAAATCACGCACAGTGTAAATATCTACAGTTCCTTTTCCCGATAATGTGCGCATAGACCCGCTGAAATTTCCGCTCGTCAGCGGCTCGCCGTTGGAGGTCAGTATATCTCTGAAATAACGCACTTTTTCACCCCTAAAATACCACTGATCCTCTTCGGGGTCATAAGTAACTCCGAACGGCTCATATTCCTCGGCATCTTTTAACCTTTCCATACGGATTTCACCCGGCAAATTATTTTCCTCTTCCGCCGCCTCAATGGTAAAATCCAACCCGCCGCCCGTTATCATATCTATCATATAGGGAACCGGCGAATCGTCTGTGGGATAGCTTTTTACGCCCGTAAGCCTTCCGGAGGGATCAAAGGAACCGTCATCATTGACCCTGTTATTTTCAAAATCGCGTACCGCTTGAACGTCAATAACCCCCTCCGCGTCAAAGTAATCCTTTCCCGCCATATTTCCGTCTTCTCCGACGGGGTAATAGTCCACAAAACAGCGAACGGGCATATTTTCGAAATAAAGCTTTCCTTCTTTATAAACCAGACCGAAGCTTTCGTATTCGGCGTAAACGTTTTTCGCGGTATCTTCTGAGTTATCCGAGGGGGCTTCAGCTGCTTCGGCGGCTTGCGAATTCATGCCGCCGTCGTTTAATGTTTCCGGCATAAGCTTTTTCATTATGTCAAGCGTAAGCTTATGTTTATTTTCCGTAATGTCAATGCCGACTGTTTCATTATAATTTGCACGGGTATAGAATAAAGCGTTATTATCCTGTTCGGAATCGGGGTTATTTGAATCAAAATATATGGAATAGTCAAAATTTCCCCTGTCTTCAAGCACATACAGCGCCGTATTCTCATAGTCAAAAACCAAAATACGGGTGTCTACTATGCCCGAACCGAAGCTTATCGTAGAACATATTTCCCGTTTACCGTCGCCGTTCAGATCGCACAGGTAAACGTTCCACACCGGCATACCCTCATAAAGCGTTTCGGTTTCCCCGTTCTTTGCCGCTTCCACCTTATCGCTGCTCCAGAAAAATTTTACTCCTGAAAATTCGGGCATATCAAAATCAAACGTTTTATCCCACCCGTCCGGCGTTTCATCAAGATCGTATTTTTTTTCGGTATCAAGGCGCTGGGAAATATTCAATGCGGGTTTTGCAATATTATCTTCGGTTTTGGGAGCAGTGAGCGGTGGGTCGACGGCATTGACATCGGTTTCCGCAATTCCTCCGCCGGTAACTGTTTCCCGTGAGCCGTTTACGAAAAGAGATAATAAACCTATTCCCGCCGCGCATATAAGCGCAATGCAGGCCGCGGACGCCGTTTTCCACGGGAATTTTTTTCTTGGGGCGCATACTATGACTGGC
>CANDLP010000045.1 GCA_947385505.1 uncultured Clostridia bacterium | reverse complement strand
CGAAGGCGGTGGTTATTTAAGTTCAATACAATAACTGAGGGAGCTTTGCTCCCTTACCATACCGCTTTTGCGGCATGGCATTTAAAAAACAGTTTATCTGTTTTTTAAATGGTTATTAGTATTATATCTTACTGATCCCATTTTGAATTGTTGGTATTATGTCAGTTCAAAATGGGATTAGGATAATAAAAAACCTACGCTCCAAATTTATAAAAACTCGGAGCGTAGGTACATAATATTAAATTTGCTGATTGTTTGTTGCTTCATTTTTGTTTTTATATGAAAAAAATGTTATTTATCATTCTGCTGTAGATGGACTGTAATGCAGATCCTCATTAAAACCTATATGAGTTCCGGACTTATGCGCATACTGTTTTAAGGTTTCTTCGGCAAACGCCTTAAAATCATTTCGCACTCCGGGCGGACCTATGATCTGAGCCTTGTCCCCAAACTGAAAAAGCCAGCCGAAGAAGGTAGGGCTTACATCTATCTCTGATTCAATTTCAAATGAGCTTCCCATATTTGTAAAGTGAGTTTTTAATCCGAATCTGTCAATTACAACGCCCGCCAAAGAATTGTCAAAGCGAAGCTTCACATTGGTGCGGCGGCCGCCGTACATGCTGAAACGTCTGTTACAGTGGTCGCTTACGTTAAATTCGGGATCTTTGTAGATTTTTTCTTTCAGAATACATATCTTTTCCATCTTATCGGCTCTGAAATCCGCATGTTTTTTGTGCTTATCGTAATATCCCGTGACATAGTAATTTTCGTCTTTCCAAACCAACGCTCTGGGTGAAATCACTATCGGCTGCTTGCCATTGTGATATGTCTTTCTTTTTTTCTCATCATAGTTGAAGTATAAAAAACTGATCTTTTTCCCCTCTAATATGGCTTCGTTTATGTCGTTGACTGCATAATAAATATTTTCGTTGGTAGTTTTCACTCTGTCAGTAACTGTTATCCGGCGCGTCAGCTTTTTTTCTTCGTATTTTCCCGCCAAAGCTGAAATCTTTCGTATCAGCTTAACGGATTTGCGCTTGCTGATAAATTTAGAACTTGCGACAGCGTTAGCGAGCAAATACAGCTCCGGCAGCTCAAATTCTCTGCTTGCCAAAAAATAAGTTGTATTTCTCGCTTGTTTATCTGCCACAATGTCCATTCCAAAGCTTCTGAGGGCTTCTATATCGTTGTACATTGTCTTTCTTTCGCTTTCCACGCCGTATTTGCTTAAATGCGCTTCAAGCTGCGCAAGCGACAACCCGTGATTTTCATCGGTTTCATCCCTGAATATCCGAGCAAGAATCAGGATCCTGCTTTTCTGTTTCTGAGATTTTGCCACATTAACCTCCTTTTTCGTAGTGGGTGTTTCTCTCTCTTTTACGACTTAAGCCGCTTTATACTGTTATGTGATCATAACATCTCTATTTTTCCTCTACTGTAAAGAAAATTAAATTGTATAAAATATTGTCCTTTTTTCTCCTTTCCGACACAGCGCCTCGGGAATTCCTTTTCTCTGCGGGGGCATTGTCAGGTGTTTTATTTAGCGATTTTCGGTAAATTGCTTATGAGGGTGAAAAAAGGCATGTGGCTTTTTATCGGAAATCGATAGTGGCTTTAGAAAAATACAAATTATAAGCAGATTTTGCAGTAAAAGCGCGCAAAATTTCTACAATAAGTTTAAATAAACAATAATATTACAAAATTCTTAATATTTATTAAATTCAAAATTACAAATTGTATATTAAAAGATCATTATGACAAAAAATATTTTATAAAAGCTTTGAATGAAGCGGCATCACTCTTCATCATCTTCATACTCGTCCTCATCTTCGTCTTCGTCCTCGTCTGTATTTTTGTCGTCACCTACATAGGCGGCTCTTGAATAAGATGAATTTTCAAAAAGCACGTCGGCGACTGTTTCCAGCAAATTCTGATACTGCATTTTTTTGATCCATTGTTTAGGCAGTTTTTTTCTTCCGTACCAGACTCCGAGGATACCTCCCGTTATTGCTCCGCACGCCGCACTGTCGCCGTCGTGATTTGCGGAAAGTTCTATTGCAAACCGGAAGTTTGTTTGGTGTACAATGGCGCTGTAAACGGCTATTGCAAGACATGAAACAGCGCTGAATCCGTCCCCCAGCTCCGCTATGCCCTCCAGCGGGTCAACGTCTTCGTTAGCGGCCAGATCAATAGCCGCCTGAAGCATATTATAGGTATTTTCGTTGTTGGGATATGCCGCAAGAAGAGCCATGGCGTTATTGATTGCTTCATCTACGGATTTATCGGTCATAAGCTCGGCTACTATCGCCGCATATACCCCGCAGGGCAGATACCCGTCCGGGTGGGAGTGGGTTATGGCTCCTATATCGCAGCCGATTCTGAATGCCATTTCGGGGCTTTGTCCGTAAAACAGCCCCGCTGACGTAACACGTTTTACCGCGCCTGCGTCCTTGTTATTGTTTACCCTCTTGCCGAGAGTGCCGTAGCTGTTGTTCTTAGCTTCCAAAAGTGCGTCTATATTTACATCGTTAAGCCTTCTCGCTCGGCCCAATCCCTTTGAGCGAAGGAGAGAGGACATATTAGGATTTTGTTTTTTATCAAAAAGCCACTCGTATTCAGGTCCCGCAATAGTTTTTGTCTGCATATAAAGCCACATTTGATAGGAATAAAACGCATAATTGGCTACCGAAGCGTTTTCGTCTGAAACATGCTCGTTCTGTGCCCAAAGAATTCCATCAGCGGTGAACAGCGACATTTGTGTGGCTTCAGTGAACAGGGCGGTTTTTGTTTTTCTGTTTACCGCAAGTTCCATTGCTCCCTTTTTCTCAAATGTGCCGCAAATTTCTTCAAAATTAAGCTTCATGAGAGGGTAGCCGAAGGCGTCGCCGATCGCGCTTCCGATTATGGCGCCTTCAAATTTATCCATATATTTCTCGGATTTGTTCATGTTTTTTCACTCACCTGCACAAGTGCAATACCTTTCTTTCATATAAATTGTTGCTATGAACATTTTTTGCCTGTGATTTTCGCATTTTTTTCTTTTTTATCCGCCTTTTGTTTTTTGGCGCGGTGATTGGCTTCGGTTTCGGTCATTTTTTCAAGCTCGGGGGAGGAGTATGGGATTCTTGGGGTATAATGCCAATCGCTTGTGCTTTCGGCATTGTATATGTTTCTGCAAAAAACCGGTGATCCGACCATTGCCAATAAGTGCTCAAGATAATCGTAGTATACACCCGGCGTCAATACCGTCCGCGGAGCAGTGGTATCTGCGCAGGCCTTACGCACTATTCCGTCCACCATCATCACGCAGTTGGAGGTGACCGCAAAATAGGTTTTCATTTTTCCGCTTTTAAACTTATAAAAGTTTGAACCTGTGCAGTTCCACATTTTGCTGCCCCAGTCGAATACGCTTTCACCCTTTGCGGCGGGATTTTCCTTTATCATATTGCTCAGCGGCGGTTCCCATGGATAAACCATTTCTTTTATTTTGGCTATTTCCTCTTTTACCGCCTGTTTTTGTTTATCGTTAAGCCTGAAGCCGTAGCTGTATATTTCTCTGGGAGTGGCCGTCACGTAAAATCTGACATAAGGTTCTTTTTTTGCTGCAATGAAAATTCCGTCGCCTACACCACCAAACATTGAAACCGAATCGAGATCATATGATCCGTATGAAAGGACTTCTCCCTCAAAGCAAAGGTCGCAGTGTCCCAATGTGCCCAATCCTTTTTCACTTACGTGGATCATAACTTCCATATCGGGGGCTTCGTCTGTTTCTTTTCCGGCGGGATAGAAAGTAAGAAGCTCTTTTTTGGCATTTTCAGGATCCAGTATATTTTTTCTGCGTCTTGATTTAAGATTTAAAAACGGCAGCAGTGTGGAAAGAAGCGCGGGCATCGGCAAGGTCATTTTTCCCGTGAATTTTCTTCTTATTTTTTCGGGCAGGCACTGGAATACGAAATCCGATAGCAGGAACGCCCCGTATAGAATACAGTAAATACCCGCTACCACTAAAAAGCTTCTTTCTCCCATACCCGGAACGAATACCATAAGAATGCCGAAAACAATAAAAAAGACAAACAGCAAAAGCTCCTTAAGCCGTCCCGGCACATTGTCACGTCGGTCTATTACATAATCGATTATTTTTATCAGGGCGTTTACAAAAATATAGGCGGTAAAGACAAAATAAATCGGGGCATACCCTATCTTAGGGAGCATCATAATGAATATTCCCGATAATACATTGAAAAATCCCCCAAACAGCACATTTCCTGACGCTGCTTTTGAAAGTGTTTTTCTTTTCAGTACCGCCGACAGTATAAGTCCTGTGCCCTGCACCGTTACTACGCCTCCGCCTATGAGTGAAGCGACATGCAGCACAACATCTCCCGCCGACAGTGTGTAAATTCCCGCTGCAATTATAATAGTGCCGGTAATAAGACATACCAGCGGATAAAGCCTTGAATTTCTGTTCATTAAAGCTCTCCATGCGAACGATTGCCGCTTAATTCTAAATTATGCCCTTCATTATACCTAACCGCTGTTTTCAAATAATCTATATTATATCCGTTCATTTATTTGAAAATAGAATTAGTAAAACGGATATACCTTTTAATATTACTAAATTTGGTTTATCCCTTTGTTTTATTTGTGATATCGTCTATTATTCATAATAGTATACGCTCTGTATAATTGTTCCATCAGCATTACTCTTGCCAACTGGTGAGGAAAGGTCATTTTCGACATTGAAAGCTTGCGGTTCGACGCTTTTTTCACTTGTTCGGACAGTCCGTAAGAACTTCCTATTATAAATACGGCTGTTCCGAATCCGCTTAAAGCGGATTTTTCAATCCCGGCCGCAAATTCCTGACTGTTGTTTTGTTCTCCTTCTATACATAGAGTATAAACATATGCGCCAACAGGCGTTTTTTTCAGCAGCTTTTGACCCTCTTTTTCAAGAGCAGAAGCTATTTCCGCCTCCGAGGGTTGATCCGAAAGCCGTTCCGCCTCTATTTCCTCTACTGTAATCCGACAGAAGGCAGACAATCTTTTTTCGTATTCCTTACAGGCGTCTTTCAGATAATTTTCCTTAAGTTTTCCTACACAAAGTAATATTATATTCATATTTAACAATTTGTCGAATTTTAACGTCCCGCATTTTTCCTTCTGCGAAGTCTTTCGTTTCGTCTTGCTTCTTGTATCAGCTTTCTGCGGCGTATCGTCATAAGCACGATATTTAACAGTATACAGACAAGCAGCAGCACCAGCAGAGGCGAAAACCATGAAGTTTCCGTAAGTGACTTTGCTCTGTCAGCAAGATAGGCGATCTGTGAACGCTCTATGGATTTCGCAGCCACCAGATCCACGGTTTTTACCACCTCGCCCTGGTATACAATATCCATTTTACCGAGTATTTCTCCTTTTTTTACCGGAGCAATGACTTCGTCGAAAAGCAAAGTCCTTTTTCTTTGAACCGGCCCGTTGTTATCCTCCGCCAGTTCGGAGGGAACTATGGTCGTGAAGTCGGAATCGGCGACAAGCTGTATACGGTCTTCTTCACCTTGAAGCACGTCAAGCTCGGTACATATTTCCCCTTTGGAGATCACTTCCTGGTAAATAAAGCTTTTATATGCCCATTCGTAAAGGTTGTAATGATCTAATGCGCTGTATTGGTACTTTTCGCCCGACTCACTGTAAAACGGAGCCTGCATGGTTACCAGAAGATAAGTGTATCCGTTTTTCTGTGCGGTGGTAACAAGGCACCGTCCGCCGGGATGAGTGCCCTGATCATCGTAGTATTCGTCAATACTGCCCGTTTTTATTCCGTGAACATAATCTAAGTGGAAATCCGAGCTGGGTTTAATAAGCAGATTGGTGGTGAACATTGTGTACCCGTCGGGATTATGAACGTTTGGAGGAAAATCATAGCTGTAAGTGTCGCATATTTCCATAAAACCCGGAACACGGTCGTATGCGTATCTTGAAATAAGGTACATATCATAGGGTGTTGTGTAATTATCCGGTTCCCAAAGACCGTGGGTATTTGAAAAGTGTGTGTCCGTACAGCCCAGACGCTTGGCGGTGGCATTCATTAAGGCGGTAAAATTTTCGATACTTCCGCAAAGGTTAAGGGCGAGTATATTGGCGGCTTCGCAGGCGGAAACCAGCATGAGGGCATAAAGACAGTCGCGGTAGGTAAGATTAGTCTGTCCCGCTTCAAGGGCGGCGTTTGAAGCCCCTGCCTTATTTGGGTCCCCCTCCCAGAATTCATTGGTGGAATCGTAGCTTACTCTTACGGAGGAATCAAGATCGGGACAATTTTCCAGCACTACGATTGCGGTCATAATTTTGGCTATGGAAAAAGGATAAAAGCGTTTATTCTCATTTTTGGCGTATATAACTACATCGGTGTCCAGATTTACCATATAAACGCCCTCGCTGTAAATTCTGTCCACCACGGGAACAAAATCCGCGCTTACGGTAAGTTGGGTCGAAAATTGTATCGTAAAAGCAAAAATTAACAGAAAAGCTAAAATACGCTTATATTTTTTAACATATCGCATATGGACAAAACTCCTTTTTTAGGGTATAATAGAAGACAGGACTTTTTCAGTTATATATCCGATTTCAATAAAGCTAATACTATTATACCAAATCGGAAGGAAAAGTTAAAGCCCTAAATTGAAAATTTATGAAAAATTTCACAATTCCTGCAAAAAAGATAACGTTCATTTCGATTGCTTATGTGAACAAATGTGGGGAAAGAAAGGAAAATACAAAAAATGGAAAAGGACTACTTGTTTGACACCAAGGTGATACAGTCGGGCTACAACGGGGATCCGATCACACATTCTACGGTGCCGCCGCTTTACATGACAAACGCTTACTCTTTTGACAGCACCGACCACGCCAAGCGTTTGTTTGAACTGTCAGAGCCGGGGAACATTTACACCCGTCTTCAGAACCCTACCTGTGAATTTTTTGAAAAAAAGGTAGCCGATCTTGACGGGGGGATTGGCGCGCTGTCCTTTGCTTCGGGTCACGCGGCAATTTTCAATACCGTGGTCAATCTCTGTCAGGAGGGAGACGAGGTGGTAAGCTCCATAAACATTTATGGCGGAGCAGTAAATATGCTGGGAGTATCGCTGAAAAGGCTGGGAATTAACGTAAAATTTGTGGATCCCGACGATATGGAAGCGTGGGAAAACGCAATTACGGACAAGACAAGGCTTTTGTTCACCGAAATAGTGGGAAATCCCAACGTGAATGTGGCCGATCTTGAAAAAATAGCGGAGATCGCTCACCGGCACGGTATCCCCTTTGCGGCGGACAGTACCTTTACAACGCCTTATCTTTGCCGCCCAATTGAGTTCGGAGCCGATTTTGTAATACACAGCGCCACAAAATTTCTGGCCGGTCACGGCTCGGTAATGGCGGGCGTGGTGGTTGACAGCGGACGTTTTAAATTTAAGGACAACCCTCGCTTCCCGCTTTATAATGCTCCCGACCCTTCATATCACGGTGTGGTATTCGCCGACTTAGGGGAGAGCGCATTTATTTTAAGATTAAGAGCGCTTATAACAAGAGATTTCGGCGCCTGTCTCTCTCCGTTTAACGCTTATCTTGGCATTATCGGAATTGAGACGCTTTCTCTCAGAATGGCGAGACATTGTGAGAACGCTTTAGCGGCGGCGGAATTTTTGGAGTCAAGAAGCGAAGTTGAGAAGGTCAACTACCCAATGCTCAAAAGCAGCAAATATTATCAGCGGGCGCAGAAGTACATACCTAAAGGAGCAGGCGGAGTTTTCACCTTTGAGCTTAAGGGCGGAAGGGAAGCGGGCGCCAAGTTTATGGACAGTCTTAAGCTTCTTAAAATAGTGGCAAATGTGGGTGACGTAAGATCAATGGTGATACATCCCGCCACTACCACACATTCACAGCTTACCCCGGAGCAGCTTAAGCAAAGCGGGATAAGTGAAAATACGGTAAGGCTTTCAATTGGCCTTGAGGATAAGGCGGATATTATCGCCGATCTGGAACAGGCGCTTGAAAAAACAAAAGGATAAGGGAGTGAACCGGTTAAAAAATGATACTTATAACAGGCGACACCCATGGCGATATGACAAGATTTTCGGCAAAGCAGGCAAAATCACTGAAAAAGAATGATTCGCTTATTATCTGCGGAGATTTCGGCTTTATCTGGGACGGTTCCAAGGCGGAAAAGCACAGATTAAAGCAGCTGGGACGAAAGAAATACAATATACTTTTCGTTGAAGGCGTTCACGAAAACTTCGAGGAGCTTAGGAAGTATGAAACCGAGGAATGGTGCGGAGGAATGACCAGAAAGATAAGCGGCAATTTAAGACAGCTTCTCCGCGGTCAGGTGTACGAAATAAGCGGTAAAAGAATTTTTTCCTTCGGCGGCGGCAGAAGCGAGGACAACGATACCTATCTTAATCCTTCGGACAAGGCGGCGGAAAGCCGATGGCGCATGGAGATCCCTACTGACGAGGAGCTGGAGGAAGGATTAAGGAACCTTGAAAAATACGGGAATCGGGTGGACTACATAGTCAGCTACGAACCTCCCGCCAAGATAAGCGAATTTTTGAATCTGGGTAAAACGGACAGGAACCATATAAACACTTACTTTGAACAGATTCGCGAAAAAACCGAGTTCAGCCGCTGGTTTTTCGGAAGGCACCATATAAATAAGCTTATACCGCCTAAGTATCATGCGGTGTTTGACAGTATTGTTGACGCGGAGGAGGAGCCTAAGGCTGTTAATGCGCTGAAAAAGGTTAAATAAAAATATTAGGGCTAAGGCAGCGCCGCATAAAGCTTGCCTTAAAATAACTCAAAAGAAAGGAATAAATAAAATGGCAGGAGATTTTAAATTTGAGATAACCAAGGAATTGGGGGTTATTTCTGAAAACGCAAAGGGCTGGCGCAAGGAATTGAATATGGTTAGCTGGAATGACAGGGAGCCTAAGTACGATATAAGGGAGTGGTCGCCCGATCATGAGAGAATGGGAAAGGGCGTAAGCCTTACCGAGGAGGAGCTTGTCGCTTTGGCGGAGCTGATTCAGGACAGGGATTCGGAGGACAGCTTTGAATAAGAAGCGAAGCGGCAAGTCTGTTTGCGTCGCATATCGGATCGGATAAACATTGAATAAATAAACAGCGTGTCAAGTAATCGTGATACGCTGTTTTTATTAGGGCGTATTCACGGAAAAATATAAAGGCTTTACTGATTTTACGGAAAAGAAGCTTTGTCTTTGCTCCTAAGTCCGGCTGAAACGACCAATTAGGAAGAAATAGCTGCCATTTAGGAAAAATATATTGAAAAAACAGAAAAAATCGGCTAATATGGTTGCTGAGGTGATAATCTGCAATGATTACAGCTTTGGCAAATCGTATAGCCGATTTTATATTTTCAAATACCGAGCTTTCCGAAGAACAGCGCAGCGTTTATGTGTACGGCTACGAAATAATTATATCTTCCGCCGTTTCGTTTTTTCTGCTGATAGTGACGGGGATAGTATTCGGAAGACTGTTGGAGATTACAGCGTTTTTTTTGGTTTTTTATATTTTAAGGCAGCAAACCGGCGGGTATCACGCCGATACATATTTTAAATGCAATCTTATATTTGAGGTCAATATAATTTTGGTTATGCTGTTGACCTTAATTGATTTTCCTTTTCCGGCTTGTATAATTATCAACATACTTTCCTGTGTGCTTTGCCTTGCCGCAATTCTGGCACTGGCTCCGGTAGAAAATGAAAATAAGCCGATCGCTCCGGATTCAAGACAAAAACATAAAATTGCGGGTTTGATTTTGACGGTTGTATTTGAGGTCGTTTCAGTCTGTCTGTCAGGTTATACCAAATTTTCATTATGTATATCCATGGCAATGGTTTCAACAGCCCTTGCTATGTTGATAAATCTTATAAAAAGGAGGAAAAGAACATGAAAAAAACAGCAATTGCAAAGATCGCGGCAAAAATAGGTAAAATTGCCGCTGTAAAGGCCGCCGGCAATGTTTCCCATTATGGTTATCATCAGCCTAAGGAACCTGAAATACTGAAAGAGATCAAAAAGTAATAATCTGTATTACAAGATTTGCGCGTAGATTTTCGGATAAATTTTGCCGAAAATCTACGCGCAGTGTCTTGTTAATAAATAATTTTAAATGATATATTGCTCCATCAATATTGCCGCGAAACGAAGATGTTTTTTATACTATAGCAATCCAAAAAAAGAATAAATAGCGGCGAAGCCGCACCTGTCTTTT
>CANDLP010000044.1 GCA_947385505.1 uncultured Clostridia bacterium | reverse complement strand
CTCAATGATTTTATTTTCCGCTTCCTCTTCGGTAAGACCGAGAGTCATAAGCTTTAATATCTGCTCACCCGCTATCTTTCCGATAGCCGCTTCATGGATAAGCTGGGCGTCCGGATTGGCGGCTGTAAGCTCCGGAGCGGCGTTTACAGAGGCTTTATCGGCAATTATAGCGTCACATTCCGAGTGTCCGGTACATGCGGCGTTTCCTATAATACGGGAGCGGTAATTCTGTCTTGAGCTGCCCTTTGCAACCGATCTGGATACAATATCAGCGCCGGAATTTTCCCCGTTAAGCTCAACCTCAAATTCGGTGTCTGCGGCTTGTTGACCGTCGGTCATCAGGGATTCTCTTATAATAAGCTTAGCTTCTTTTCCAACAACCGCTTTTGTCTTGCGGTTTGTAGAGTCTACGCCCTTTATCTGTACCGACTCTATTTCCAATACCGCCCCCTCGTCAAGAAAAGCTTCGGTAACCGGATCAATGGAGCGGGTTCCGTCACCCTCTCCCGTTCCTATATGCTTTTCCTTATAAACAACATGGGCGTTTTTGCTGAGGAAAAATCTGTGTATGCCGTTGTGGCGCGCGGTTTCATGAGTATCCGTATGAACTCCGCAGCCCGCGATTATTGTAATATCCGAATTTTCACCCACATAAAAATCATTATAAACAAGATCGTCAATATCGCCTTTTGTAACACAGGCGGGAATTGAAACAGTCTCTTTTTTTGTATTGGGTTTTATTTTTATGTCAATACCCGGCTTATCGGTTTTTGTAATTATATCTATATTTTCTGTAACAGCGCGGCCTGCGCACTGTCCGTTTTCTCTTATGTTATAAGCTCCCGCAAATGTACCCGTCCAATCGGATACCACATTCAGAAGCTTTTCGGTTATAAGTTCCATTTATCTGTCCTCCTTTATAATAGTATTTTATATTACGCCTTTACATTTTAGGGCAAACCTTGCTTCTCACCCCGTCGTTAAGCAGCAGCGGCAGTATTGCGTCCTTCTCTCCGCTGTGTTTAACCTCTCCTCCGCTTATTACAACTATCTCGTCCGCAACCGAAAGTATTCTTTCCTGATGAGATATTATGACCAGCGTTTTATCTTGCTTCTTCCTTAATTCGTCAAACACCGAGATAAGACTTGTGAAGCTCCAAAGATCGATACCCGCCTCCGGTTCGTCAAACACCGCCAGCTTCGACGGTCTTTCCAGCACCGTGGCTATTTCTATCCTTTTAATCTCGCCTCCGGAAAGAGAGGAGCTTACTTCTCTGTCAATATACTCCCTTGCGCAAAGTCCTACTTTTCCCAAAACCTCACACAAGCTTTCGTCGCTGCGCTCTTCTCCCGACGAAAGTCTTATAAGATCTCTTACGGTAATGCCCTTAAACCTCACGGGCTGCTGAAACGCATAGCTTATTCCCATTTCGGCCCTTTCGGTAACATTAAGATCCGTTATATCCTCGCCGTCCAGATATATTTTACCGGACCGGGGCTTTTCAATTCCGGCAATCAGCTTGGCAATAGTGGTTTTTCCTCCTCCGTTCGGTCCCGTTACCGCCACCAAGCGGTTGTCGGGAACCGTAAACGAAACGCCCTTTAATATCTGCTCACCGCTCGGTGCGCACCATGTTATATTTTTAAGTTCTAACATTATGTCACTTCCTTTTTTATATTTCCGCAATAATATTATATACTGTTTTAGTATAAATTGCAATACCCGAAAAAAATTTTTTACAGTATGAGCTTGATTAAAAATTTCGATCATCATATTATTTCCCGGGAAGGGGAATAAAAAACGCTTGCCATAATTTAAAAAATGTGGTATTATTATTTTCGGAAAACCAATAAATACATATAAAGGACAAAATAAAAATGAAAACTGCGGATATTTTTAAAAAGAAAAGGGTATTTTCCTTTGAAGTCTTTCCTCCTAAACGCACCATGCCCATAGAAAAGATATATGACACTCTGGGAGAACTGGCTCTTCTGAATCCCGATTTTATTTCGGTAACCTACGGGGCCGGAGGCTCGGCAAGCGCTTATACCATTGAAATTGCTTCCAAAATAAAACACGATCTGAAAATCGAAAGCGTTGCGCATCTCACCTGTCTTTATCTTTCCGAGGAGGAAGCGCAGGAAGTACTTTCGCGCATCGAAGAAAACGGGATAGAAAATGTTCTCGCCCTAAGAGGCGACCGTTCTCCCGATTTTGAACCAAAGAACCGTTTTCATTACGCAAGCGATCTTATATCTTTTATAAAAGAAAATAACCCTAACTTAAATATATTAGGCGCCTGCTATCCCGAAGGACACAGCGAATCGGCAGGTAAAATAGACGATCTTCGCTTTCTTAAGAAAAAAACCGACGCGGGTGCGAGTCATCTGGTGTCACAGCTTTTTTTCGACAACAACTTTTTCTTTGATTTTGTTGAAAAGGCGCGTATCGCGGGGATTGAAGCACCGATTGAAGCGGGAATAATGCCGGTGGTCAATAAAAAGCAGATAGAGAGAATGGTAAGCCTTTGCGGCGCTTCCTTGCCGGATAAATTTCTTAAGATCATGAACCGATATGAGGATAACCCCGAAGCAATGCGGGACGCGGGAATTGCATATGCGGTGGATCAGATAGTGGATCTGGTTACAAGAGGAGTCGACGGCATACATTTGTACACCATGAATAACGCTTATATTGCGAGAAGGATATGCGAGGCGGTTAAAACTATTATTGACGCCTGACCGAAAACAGCCGGCCGAGTTTTCGCGGTTTTTCACGGACGGCTTAAAAAGCCTATTGATTTTTAACCGACTTTGTGGTACAATAAAAAGATAGTCGGTTTGGAATCCGAAAAAATAATGTATTAAAAAGGGATGCAATGAATAAAAAAGTTTCAGTGGGTATGCTTATAAGTCTTGTGGCGATCGCCTGCGCCATTACTTATGTGGTAACAGTCACCGTGTCCACCAATATGTTCAACAGACTTATCGGCGGCGTTAACGAACGCGAAGAAATATATTCAAAGATACAGGAAATAGATACTTACGTCAGAAGCGCCTCATACTATGATATTGATGAAGAAACGCTTATAAACGGAGTAGTAGGCGGATATATCAACGGTCTTGAGGACGCGGGCGCGCGGTATCTCACCTCCGCACAGGCGTATAAAAAAATGCAGATTGAAAGCGGAACCCTTATTTCGGTGGGATTTGAGGCGGAAAAGGAAGAAAGCGGCTATATTGTGGTGTCTCATATTTACCCCAACTCGCCTGCTTCCTCGATGAATATTCAAGTGGGAGACGTTATTACGGCGGTTGACGGCACAAATGTGCTTGAAATGGGAGCGGAGAACGCAATTAACGCCCTGGCGGGTGACGAAAGCACAAATGTGCGCCTCGCTCTTCAGAGAAACGGCGAAGGTTTCACGGTTACCGCAACAAGACGTTCCTTTACGATACGTTCGGTCAGCTCAAAGGTGGTCGCAGGCTACGGATACATAAGGGTCGACGCGTTTAATGGCGAGACAGAAAGCCAGTTTGTTTCCGAGCTTCAGAATTTGCAGGCGGGCGGCGTTTTAGGTTATGTAATTGACGTAAGAAGCTGTACCGGTATATTTGATCCCGTTTCGGGAATGCTTAACAAGTTCATTCCCGATCAGGTAATAGCCAACGCAAGATACAAGGACGGCTCTGTGGCAAAATTCGCGGAAACACTCGGCGAAGCGGAAGTAAAAGTTCCCGTAACGGTTATAGTTAACGAAGAAACGGCGGGAGCGGCAGAACTTTTTGCTGTCAGCTTAAAAGATTTCGCTTCGGCAAAGATAGTGGGCCGCCAAACAGCGGGCAAAGGCACCGTCACCGAAACCAAAAACCTTTCCGACGGCACCGCCATAGTGATAACCACAGCCGAGCTTATCCCCATGGCGTCAAATACCCTCTCAGGTGGAATAAAGGTGGACTTTTCAGTAGAACTCAGAGGAGAGCCGGATTACAGTCCGGACGAATTGTCTTCCACCGACCCTCAGATAAGTAAAGCGTTTGAAGTACTGGAAGGAATGAAAAAGTCATAACATAAATAATATAATTACGGATTTTGTAAAACATTATCTGCACGGCAAATTCAAGGCAATGCTCCCAAAACAAAAAGAACTCGTCCGAACAGGACAGGTTCACTGAAAACACGAGAAAACAAATATTGCAGGAACAAAGCGCGAAAGGACTTGAAAAAGCAGGCTCTTTCAAGCACTTATTCAAGAGGAAAGGAATGGTCATAATTATGGCAGACAAGCAGCATGTTTTAACCACGGAAGGACTTAAAAAGCTTCAGGATGAGCTGGAGGATCTTAAGAGCGTCAAAAGGCGCGAAATAGCGGATAAAATAAAGGTTGCCCTCTCTTTCGGCGACCTTTCGGAAAACAGCGAGTATGATGAGGCTAAAAACGAGCAGGGAATAATCGAAGCCCGCATTGCCGAAATTGAAGCTACCCTTCAGAATGTAAAGGTGTTGGATTCCAGCGATCTTTCCACCGAACACATAAGCGTGGGCAACAGGATACTTTTAAAGGATCTTGAAACAGGCGACGAGACGGAGTATCATATAGTAGGCTCAAAAGAGGTTGATATGAAGAAAAAGAAGATATCCGACGAGTCTCCCGTGGGAAAAGCCTGCATAGGAAGGTCCAAAGGGGATATCGTGGAGGTAGAGGCTCCCGTGGGCATTTTGAAGTTTGAGATATTGGATATTTCTAAGTAAGGAATACCGCATATAGAAAGTATTATGAAAGGTAACTGCATCAATGGCAAAGGAACAGAATGAAATAAAGGAAAACACTGTAATTGCTCCCGAAACCGCTTCGGAAATTACCGAAGAACAGTATATGGAGCAGCTCAGCGAACAGCACAGGATAAGGATCGAAAAACTTAATCAGCTTAAGGCGGAAGGAAAAAATCCCTATGAGATCACCAAATTTCCTGTTTCGATAAAAAACAGCGAGATACGGGCGGAATTTGAAAAATACGAAAACGAAACGGTCACGATAGCGGGAAGAATCACAAGCTGGCGCGACATGGGAAAAGCCAATTTTATTGATATACGCGATTCCTCCGATCGTATGCAGGTTTATGTAAGAATAGACGATGTGGGAGAAGAGAGCTTTAAAGAATTTAAAAAGTGGGATCTGGGCGATATCGTGGGAATAAAGGGATTTGTTTTCCGCACAAAGAGGGGCGAAATCTCCGTTCACGCAAAGGAGATTACGCTTCTGTCAAAATCCCTTCTTCCCCTTCCGGAAAAGTGGCACGGATTAAAGGACAAGGAGGAACGTTACAGAAAGCGTTATCTCGACCTTATAGCCAATCCGGAGGTAAAGGACACTTTTATTATTCGTTCAAAGATACTCCGTGAAATAAGAAGTTATTTGGATAATTTAGGCTTTGTGGAGGTTGATACCCCCGTGCTCCACACTCTTGAGATAGGCGCCGCAGCGCGTCCCTTTGTTACCCACCACAACGCCCTCGATATAGATATGTATCTGAGAATCGAGACGGAGCTGTATTTGAAAAGGCTTATAGTGGGCGGATTTGACAAGGTTTATGAGGTAGGGCGTATTTTCCGCAACGAGGGAATGGACGCCACCCACAACCCCGAATTTACATCTATTGAAATGTATCAGGCTTATACCGATTATTTCGGAATGATGGATCTGATTGAAAATATGTACCGCACCATAGCGGTAAAAATCTGCGGCACCGACACTATTTCCTACCGCGGAACGGATATTGAAATAGGTAAGCCTTGGACGCGTATGAAGATGACCGAAGCGGTTAAAAAGTATGCCGAAGCTGACTATTACAGCTGGGCAACGGACGAGGATGCAAGACAAGCCGCCAAAGCGAAAAACATAGAGGTAAGCGAGACTGCTGCAAAAGGCGACGTACTTATTGCCTTCTTTGAGGAATTTGTGGAAGACAATCTGATACAGCCTACAATTATTTACGATTATCCGGTAGAAAATTCCCCTCTTGCAAAAAGAAAGCCTGACGAGCCTGCGTTTACCGAAAGATTTGAGTATTTTATCTATGCTTCCGAATTTGGAAACGCTTTCTCGGAACTGAACGATCCTATTGATCAGAAGGAACGCTTTGTAAAACAGGTAGAGCAGAGGAAAAAAGCCGGCGGGACAAATGCGCAGGTGGACGAGGACTTTGTGACGGCGCTGGAATACGGTCTGCCTCCTACGGGCGGATTGGGAATGGGGCTTGACAGATTTGTTATGCTGCTGACTGACAGCGCTTCTATAAGAGATGTATTGTTGTTCCCGACAATGAGGCCAAGTGAAAAGTAAGAGCAAGTCCGTGTTTGTGCGGAGTTAAGAGCTTGGCAATACGCCGTTTTTATTGGTTAATAGTTATTATTACATCAAACGGTGCAGGACTTTGCGCAGATATGAAGAAACACAAAATTTTGTAAATAATACCAATCTGACCTGATTAATACCCAAAGGTCAAAAAAGGATTGGTATAAGACCTTGAGAGAACAACACTTCCCAAGGTCTTTTTTGTTTTTTATTATTTGACACGCTAATACTACTTCACGATTATATAGTAAACAACAGTTTTTAAGGTCTACAGTATGTATTAACCGTTTTTGAAAATTAAACTTTGCTTCACTGGCGGTTAGCATTATTGAAGATACCACCAACAACATTGAAATAATTTTCTTAAAGATTGTCTTCATTAAAAACCTTTCTTTCTATATTTTATATGTCTAAACCCTATGTTCTGAACTTTTCTATATTAATTGCTTTGCGCCTCTCAAGCTCTGCCATATATTCAGCTAATATATTGGGGTTTGCATACACTTCATCAATAGGTGATACTTCACGTTGTATAACTTCTTGACTTTTACAAAGCTCTATTTCATACCCTTCCGATGTATACCCCCTCTACATGTTGGTTCATTTTTTCCTTATACTCGTCATCACGTTTTTGTAGGCTGTTAATGAAAATATCAGCATATTTTGAGGTTTTAAGAAACAGCAGACATTCAAATTGTTCACCAAATCTTAACGGTATTCCCATTTTAAAAAAGCACTTGATGCTTGAAAAAATGTCAACCGCATTCGATATAACAGGCAACATAATCTTCTTGGTAACATCAAGCGAGTGATGCAGCTCATAAAACATATTGCTTTCATTATCAATTTCAAACAAAAACTCCTTGAAACCACCCTTATAAGTAAAATCATATTTTGATTTTGTCAATATCATTTGACACAATTTGTTGTCTGACACGCAAAACCCAAAAAAATGACACGCAAAACCCGAAATTTCCACAGCCTGTTGAAAGTGTGGAAAACTTTCAAAATTTTGTGTAACTTGAACAAAAACAACAAATCAACGGCGAACCTCAAAAACTCGCCGTTTTTTTTGCAGAGTAAACAAAGCACAAAAATAATCGGCGGGAAACAAATTCCTGCCGATTATTTTTACTTTTGTTTCAGTCTTTTAAACTTAAGTCTCAGCATATCCGAAACAGCAGCAATAAACTCGGTATTAGTAGGTTTTTCCTTTCTTATATATATTTTATCACCAAAGCAGAAGCGCAGTGCTTCCTCGTTGCCTTTATCCCAAATAAGCTTTATAGCTCGGCTTATACCTGAAGCTATGTTTTTATAGCTTGTATTGAATTTCTCGGCAACAGCGGGATACAAAAATTTTGTAACCGAGGTTGTCATCTCACTGTTTTCAACGCTTAAAATCAAAGCGTACCTCAAATACTGATATCCTCTGATATGAGCAGGTATACCCAATTTTTGAATGATCTCCGTCACTATTATTTCAATATCTTGTTCATATTCTGTTGTGTTGAGTTTTGCTTCCAATGATTTCACCCGTCTTTTCTTTTGATAGTTTAATAATACCACAAATTCGACATAAAATCAAATCTTTTTATTATCTTTTAAATTTACGCTTTTTACATTTCAATCAAATCCCCAACCTCGCATGATAAAGCCCCGCAAATCCTTTCGACATACTCCAGCTTAACAAAAGCGCAGTTATTGTTATACATATCACAAACAGTCGAAGGCCGTATATTTGTCACCCTCGCCAACTCCGCCTGCGTCATATCCGCTTTTTCAAGCAGCTGTTTCAATTTTATTTTCATAAGCCCACTTCCTTCCAATGTGATTTTGTTTAAATCATATCCGATAACGGATTATGTTACATATGGTTTAAAAAAAATAACATTAGTAGTTTCTTATCAATAATTCCTTGTAGCTGCCTTTGGACATATTATTGTTTCTCTCAACCGCCTCAATGTTAAAATTCTTATACAGCTCCCTTATAAAAGGATCGTCGTTATAGGACAGTAAAAACAATCCTTTAATGCTGTTTAAACGCTGATTTAATTTTAAATGATCGTCCATCGTGAAAACCACATCGTACATATCTTCGGTTCCGTAATACGGCGGATTAAGATAGAAAAAAGCTTTTGGACGATCGTATACCTTTATCAGATCATCATAATTCTTGTGTTCAATAACCACCGACTGAAATCGTTCGCTGACCGATGAAAGATAATCGGCGGATTTTTGCAATGGTTTTTTGCTGCAGCCGTACTGCCTTCCGCCTGAGCCGAAGGAAAGCCTGATCTTGATAAAATATCGTGCCGCCCGCTGAATATCGGTAAAGCCTCTGCAATTAAGCTGTTCTATTGCGTCAAAAAACATCTCGCGTGAGTTGTAAAAGCCGTCTATTTCGCGCTGAAGCTCTCCGCTGTGATATTTTATACAGCGCATAAAATTTACCAAATTGCCATCGGCGTCGTTGTATACCTCAAGCTGCGCGTGTTTGTCCTTATACAACAGTACCCAAGCCGCACCACCGAAAACTTCAATGTACCGATCGAATTTGCCTGTGTCCGGAAACCTGCCGCAAATATCACTGCGCAATAATTTTTTGCCGCCGACTCTTGGAATAGGACTGTTTGTCATTGAAAAATCTCCTTTCAAAAAAGGTTATTTGCCCGATTGAAACACGGGCAAATAACTGCTTAAAAATTAACCGTTTATCCACTGCTTGTCGCAATAACAGATTTTCCCATTATAAAGGATCTCCGCCCAAGTATACCCGCCGTTCTTGACCGTCTTCCCCGTAAGCTTAACCTCCGTCCTTTTCGGCAGCTTAGAAACAATCTTCCCGTTAATATCGGCAGTTTCCCTCACATTAACAGGCGCGTTAGTAGTACCCGCAATGTACTTATCTTTTGCAGCGGAAGCACTCGAAGTCACCGTACTGTCATATGTAATATAAGGCAGTTTTCCGTGCCTTGTCCACCTTCTGGCGTTATACCCGCTCTTGTTTCCGATATTCGCAACCGCCGTGATCTGCACGCAGTTTTTCCAAGACGGCGTGCACTCAACCGCAAGCCCGTCACCAATGTACACGCCGATATGCCCCTGCATACCCAAAGCTTCGCCGACTTCGATTTTAGAGAAATCCGTTGAAATTTCAGAACATCTGTTCATCATGTCGTTGCAGTCAATATCGGGAACGCCGCTGTTTTTTTCTTCATACTTAGCACCGCCGTAAACAGCATTTTTATCTCCGTTCCAACCCCACAAGACGCCCTTGATCAAACACACGCAGTCAAACCCGAAAGTATCCGCGCTTGCCGCATTGATCATAGCGGTGCGGGCAGGCTGTTTATTATAGCTGTGATTGGTACAGTATCTCTTTTTATTGGCGGCATTGAGGGGCGCACCGAAGCACCCCATTACATAAAGCGTCTTATAGCTTGTGGCAATTTTCTTTACCGCTTCTGCTAATTCTTTTCCTGTCTTAATCATTTTGCACTTCCTTTCCGAACGCCTGATTCATATTCTTAACCGCACTTTCAATCATTAAATCAACGCTTTCCTCATCGATTTTCAAATTCTTCTCGGCAAGAAAATCAAGCACATACTTTTTCTTTTCCTTGCCCATGCCCGTCCCCTTATAAATCTGCTCTGCGGCAGTAACTGCGATTTTAACCCAAGCGTTAATCTCTTCCCTTTGCGCCGCCGTAGTCTTAGACTTAATCCACGGTATCACAAAAACAGTAATAACCGCCGCCGCAAGCGCAATAACCGCATTTACAACAGGTGTAATATCCATTTTCAAACGTCCTCCTTATTTTCATTATCGCTTTTCTTATTCTCATGTTTCACTTTCCCGCTCTTAATAGCCGCCAACGCCGCAATTTCCGCCGTCCAAAAGCTGAACCAACAAGTGGTAAGCGTTGCCGAAATCTCCATAAACCCGCAAAACTGCAACACCACCGCCGCCACAGTATACAAAGCTATC
>CANDLP010000043.1 GCA_947385505.1 uncultured Clostridia bacterium | reverse complement strand
GAGATGACGCTCCGTGACTGGAGTTCAGACGTGTGCTCTTCCGATCTGGGGAGACGGCGAAGAACTCGATGTGTATTTGCTTGGTGTGGATTCGCCGGTGGAAGAATATTCGGCGCGTATTGTCGGAATAGTTCATCGCCGTAACGACACGGAGGATAAACTTGTCGCCGTACCTGAAAGAATCAGCCTTACAAAAGAGGAAATTGCAAATGCTGTACATTTTCAGGAAAAATATTACGATAGTGAAATCGAGATATATTCACAGTAATTGAATCAAGTCTGATAATAATCCCTTTTTAAACTGTGGGATTTGTGCTTTGAGCGCAGTCCCTTTTTGACCTGTTGGTAATTACATCAGGTCAAAAAGGGGTTGGTATGGCATAACCCCCGCTTATGCTCCGCATAATTCCTATGTATTTGAAAACACTTTTTTGCCGTGTTATACTGTACAGGTAAAATCAAAACACAACATACGGGAAAGAAGGAAAAGAAGCAATGGTAACTGCAATAGTAGGCGGCAACTGGGGCGACGAAGGCAAAGGAAAGATGACAGACTTGCTTGCGGGCGAGGCGGATATGGCGGTTCGTTTTCAAGGCGGAGCAAACGCGGGGCACACTATAATAAACGATTACGGAAAATTCGTACTGCGTATGCTGCCGTCGGGGGTTTTCCACAGCGATACGGAAAATATTATTGCAAGCGGAGCAGCCTTTGACGCGGAGGTCTTTTTCAGCGAATTGAAAACGCTTCGGGAACACGGAGTTACTCCGAAAATAAAGGTTTCCTCACGCGCGCAGCTTCTGCTGCCGATACATAAGCGACAGGACAATTTAGAGGAACATCGGCTCGGCAAGTCCGCATTCGGTTCCACGTTATCGGGTATCGCCCCGTTTTACGCCGATAAATACGCTAAAAACGGTTTGCAGATTTCGGATCTGTTTTCGCCCGATCTGCCGCAGAAAACCGCCCGAATAGCAGGGGATAAAAGCACATATTTCAATGCGTTCTATGACCGGTCCGCGCCGATATCTGTTTCGGAACTAACCGAATATCTGAGCGGCCTTCGGCAGCGGCTGGAGCCGTATTTATGCGATTGCCCGAATTATCTCGGCAAAGCGGCGGCTGAGGGAAAAAATATTCTGCTGGAGGGTCAGTTAGGCGCGTTACGCGATGTGGATAACGGCATTTATCCCTATGTAACCTCGTCCTCTACGCTGGCGGGATTTGCAAGCGTCAGCGCAGGTATTCCCCCGTATGAAATAAAGCGTATAATTGCGGTGGTTAAGGCGTATTCCACCTGCGTGGGGGCAGGCGCTTTTGTGGGAGAGCTTTTTGGCGAAACGGCGGAGGAACTCCGAAAGCGCGGAGGCGACTGCGGCGAATACGGCGCAAATACAGGCAGACCTCGCCGAATGGCTTGGTTTGACTGTGTTGCCGCCCGTTACGGCTGTATGATTCAAGGAGCAACGGAAGCGGCTTTAAGTTTGCTTGATGTGCTTGGGTATCTTGACGTTATTCCCGTATGCGTCGGATATAAAATTAACGGTGCGGTTACGGACATTTTCCCTGAAACATGGCGGCTCGGAAACGCCGAGCCCGTGTATGAATATCTTGAAGGCTGGAAATGTGATATTTCGGAAATTTCAGAATACTGCGATCTGCCCGCCGGTGCAAGAAATTATGTTGAATTTATTGAAAAGCGTATAGGCGTGCCGATTACTATGATTTCAAACGGAGCAAAGCGTGAGCAGATTATTCGCAGGCGGATTCAATAGCGGTGTAATATTATAGATATAGAGTCTGTAAAAAAAGATAAAAGCGGCGAAGCCGACAATGTATTTTTCAGCAATAAGCAGTTTTGCGAAGCAAAATTTCGGAGGAAGTCCGAAAAGCGTTTGCGTGGAGACCGGTGCGAAGCAAAAGTCTCTTGGGCTTATCCTTTTTGGACACCAAAAAGGAAGCAGGGCAGGGGCAAAGCCACGAATATACCGATAAAAAAATAAAAAGGGACTTTTTTCAGCCCCTATAATACAATCCCTTTTTGAAGTCGGAGGACGTATGAATATAAACTACGATTTATATAAAATTTTCGTTTGTGCCGCCGAGTGCGGAGGAATTACCGCCGCCGCGGAAAAGCTCTATATTTCACAGCCCGCTGTCAGTCAAAGCATTCACAGTCTTGAGGAAAGCCTCGGCTGCCGATTGTTTGTGCGCACGGCAAAAGGGGTTAAGCTGACAGCCGAGGGGGAAACGCTGTATTCATACGTTTCAAAGGGGCTTCAAAGTATTGAAGACGGCGAGCGGCGAGTGTCCGCTATGCTGCGGCTGGACGCGGGTGAAATACGCATAGGTGCAAGCGATATGACGCTGGAATTCTGCCTGCTGCCCTATCTGGAGCAGTTTCACGCAAGCTGCCCGAATGTAAAAATCAGCATTACAAATAATCCGACTCCTCAGACGATAGAGCTTTTACAGGCGGGGAAAATTGATTTTGCCGCTGTGAGCGAGCCTTTTGAACAGGGGGATTTTGAAACAATTCCCGTGAAGGAAATACGGGATATTTTTATATGCGGAAAAGACTGCGGATTGCACGATGGAATTTCGGCGGCGGAAATCCCATCGGATCGGCTTATTCTGCTTGAAAAAAACACGAGTACCCGTGCGTTTGTTGACGGTGAACTGAAAAAAAGAGGTATTACCGCAAAGCCTAAATTTGAACTTGCCACAAGCGGGCAGATTGTAAATTTTTCCTCAAGAAATCTCGGCATAGGCTGCGTTGTGGAGGATTTTGCAAGACAAGCCGCCGCTTCCGGCTCGGTGCGGGAAATCAGAATCGCCGATCCTTTTCCGCCGCGAAGAATCTGTATAGCGCGGAAAACGGAGTATGTGTCAAGAGCGGCGGACAAACTGCTGGAACTGATCCGGCGAATGTAATACTATTATTTTACGGCGGTAATCCGCCGCCGCATATTGACATTCTCCACAAAATTCACTATAATGTAAACATTGCTCCAAATTGCTCCGCCAAATAACTCTTGAAGAATTTATACGCAGAACGGCTGTCGTAAGACGAGGAAGAAAGCCATAGTAATATGCGCATATTTCAAAAATTTCTAACGAAGTATTTCGACAGCCGGGCAAGCGGAAAAATCCAATAGTTAATTGGGGGATTGGTGTAAAACACCTTCAAATATACAATTATTGCTCCCACAACTAAACCTTGCTGCAATGCTGGACGCAAGGTATAGTTGTGGGAGCGGCAGTATTTATTTTGCAAAACAGCCAACGTTCAGGAAAACAAAATATTTTCATAAAACGGTTGATTATTTTCCAAATAATATTTTATGTATAAATGTAGACTTATAGTTTTTAATTTCCTGTTGAAATAAACGGCGCAATTGCTCCCGCAACAGATGAAGCAGGCATTGTTTGCAGCCAGACTTTTCCGGGACCGGTAACTCTTGTGTTAAAGAATCCCTCTCCGCCAAACAGCTTGTTTCCGATTCCCTTGACAGATTCAATGTCAATGGACACAGTAGCGTCCATTGCCGCAAGATAGCCTGTATCGATAAGTAAAGACTGCCCCGCCGACAGCTCATATTCCATTATTGAGCCGTCTAACTCAAGGAAAACCATTCCGTTTCCCGAAAATTTCTGCATAATAAATCCTTCGCCGCCGAAAAGACCTGCGCCGAATTTCTTCTGAAAGAATATCGACATCTCAACTCCGGAATCAGAAGCCAGAAAAGCGGATTTCTGCGCTACGATTTCATGCGCGCCGTCAATCTGAAACGCCTTGATTTCTCCGGGGAAAGAGGAAGCGTAAGCTATCATTCCGGGACCTCCCCTTGCGGTATAAATATTCTGGAACATTGACTCTCCCGAAAACATTCTCGAAAACGCTTTTCCCACGCTGCCACCTGCGTTGGTGGTCATTTCCATGTTAGGCGACATCCAGCTCATTGCGCCCTTTTCGGTTTTCATTGATTCATCTCTGTCCAAAGTGCAGATTACTACCGGCAAGGGTGTTCCTTTGATTTCGTACTTCATTATAATCTCCTTTTATACAATAAATTATAATATTATTATATATTTTATTTTACAAAATGTCAATAAAAGCAAAGAGAAAACGGAATCATTTTTCAAAAATGTTGACAAATATGATGTAATAGCCTCAAACAGCAAAATTCTCTTTTTATGATATAATAACCTCAAACGGCAACCAGAGGAAAAATTTATTTTAATGTTTGAGGTTATTTTATCATTTTAGCGGAATCAAATTTTGCTTTGCAAAATTCTCTTTTTATGATATAATAAAATTAAGCAGAACACCCTCAAATATATCAGCATAATACACGTATGCTGATATTTTACAAAGAAGGGACAAAACAATCTCACTTTTACCTTAAGTGTTGCCGGAGATAAACTCTGTCGATTATGCCAAGTTCGAGTTGAAGTATAGATGATAGATGATATTATTAAAGCGGCAAACGTACACTTACATCATTTATATTAAAAGCCTAAAAAGCCTTACACACATTCAAAGGAGAAAACAGAATGAAAATTGTACCTTATGAGGATTGTTATAAAAATCAAGTCATTTCACTTATACTACATATTCAAAACGAAGAAAACAATCTAAACCTATCTGTTGATGAACAGCCAGAACTAAAAAATATCGGTGATATTTTTCTCAAACAAGGGGGATGCTTTTGGGTCGCCATTGAAAATGATATGGTTATTGGAACAATTGCGTTATTAAAAGTGGCAAACAATGCGGGAGTGTTGAAAAAGTTTTTTGTAGATAAAAATTATCGAGGAAAAAAAGTTGGATTACAGTTATATAAAATCTTTATGGCGTTTTGCAAAGATAATTGTATTCATACAGTCGTACTTGATACACCGTCAATCGCTACTCGTTCTCATAGTTTTTATAAAAAGGCCGGATTTATAGAAATTAAAAAAGACCAGCTTCCCTTTCCCTATAAATATCCAGACCGGGACTCCCTGTTGTTTCTAAAAGAACTATAAATGAAATGTGCGAAACGGCAAAATTACTTCTACAAAAGAAAAAAAGCATTTTAACATTAACCTTGTTCCGACTCGTAAGGAAAAAACAAAGTTAAACAGATAAGGTTTGAACTGGAAACAGCCGCAAAGCCTTAAGAAGTCAATGGCTTTTGAGGATTAGTATAGTTAAATTCCAGTTTATCCGGCAATTGCCCATATCGGATAACTTCCGTTTGGTTATTTTGACAAAGCAGTTCAAAAATGAGCTTCAGCAATACTTAGAGCTAAAGGGAGAAAATAATATGAAAAAAGCCTTTTTAAAGCCTATCGCTTTCTTAATGACGGCAGTTCTTGCTTTTACGGCCTGCACTCAGCAGAACGGAGATACCTCCGAACCTGATACCGAAAGCCCTGCCATATCCGAAAGCGTTTCCGATCACACCGAATTGATTGATTCCTCCGAATCGGCGGAAAATACGCCGGACGCAGAAAAAGTTTCCGAAAAGCAAACGGAGACCGCCGCCGAAACCTCCCAGATTGCTCCGGAAACACAAACGGAAGACGAAGAAGCCTCGGCCGGCGAGGCCCCCGTATCGACAGAATCCTTCTTGCAGACAGAATCTGCTGAAACCGTATTGACCACTGAAAAGAAAACATCTGTCACGGAGGCGGAAATGGAAAAGAACGACAGCGCGGCGACTGCCGATATCACCACTATAAAAGAAATAACGTTTTTTGAGACAGAAACTCCCGCCGAATCCTTAAGCGCAGTGACGCCGATAACCTCAGCGCAGATTCAATCTCCGCTGAAAACCTTTTCCGCACGCTGTGATATTCCTTCTGTATGGGAGGAAAACGGAAAGTACTGCGGAACCTGCAAATTCACCGTCACCAACGGCACCGATTCCGTCACTGACGGCTGGACGGTAAAAATAACGGTGCCTAAGGGGCTTGAAGTCACTTCCTCATGGAACGGCGTATTTACGCTGAACGGCACTTCTCTTACCGTAACCAACGAAAGCTATAACGGAACGCTCGAAAAAGACGGCGCTGCGGTTTTCGGCTTTAATTTTGCTTCCCCCGAAAAAGTAAGCAGCTTTATCTCAATCGCCGCCAACAGCGGCGCCCCCGTGATCGGTCCTAACCAAGGCAGTCAAGCCGGAACTCAGACATCTGCCGCCGATTCTGCTGCTCCCGCCGAAGCTGAAACGGCGCCAGTTGTTTCTCTTCCTTCACCCGTATCGTCGGGGCTCGTAAAGGATCACGGAAAACTGTCGGTAAAGGGCGCTCAGCTGGTGGATAAAAACGGAAATAATTTTCAACTTAAAGGAATGAGCACTCACGGCTTAAGCTGGTTCCCCGATTTTGTAAGCGAAGGCGCGTTCAGGACTTTAAGGGACGACTGGAACGCCAATGCGGTGCGCCTTGCCATGTATACGGCGGAATGGAACGGATATTGCACCGGCGGGGATAAAGCGTCGCTGAAAAAGCTGATAGACAAAGGGGTACAAATTGCCTCCGATCTGGGAATGTACATTATAATCGACTGGCATATATTAAGCGACGGCAACCCGCAAACATATAAGTCCGAGGCTTTGAAATTCTTTGATGAAATATCCGCAAAATATAAAAATTACGACAATGTTATTTATGAAATATGCAACGAACCTAACGGAAACGTAAGCTGGTCGGGAGACATAAAGCCTTACGCCGTTGAAGTTATCGCCGCGATCCGCAAAAACGCGCCCGATTCCGTTGTTATAGTGGGCACACCTACATGGAGTCAGGACATTGACAAAGCGGCGGCTGACCCTCTCACGGAAAGCAACGTCCTTTACGCTCTTCACTTTTACGCCGCTACTCATACCGACTGGCTCAGGCAAAGGCTTACCGAATGCCGCAGCAAGGGATTGCCCGTCTGTGTTACCGAATTCGGCACCTGTGACGCTTCGGGAAACGGGGCGAATGATTTCGGTCAATCCAAACAGTGGCTGGAACTGCTGGATAAATACGGCATAAGCTATATGAACTGGAATCTTGCCAATAAGAACGAAACATCCTCCGCGCTCAAAGAAAGCGCAGCCGCGGACGGTAATTGGAAAGAAGGGGATTTATCAGAAAGCGGAGCTTGGATCAGAAAGTGGTTCAGAGGTGAAATATAAACAACAAAACGCATCCGCGCGGTTCCTAAGGGAATTATTGCGCGGACGCGTTTTTTAAAAATATTACAATTTGTTTACAGTTTACCCCTCCGCCTTGATTTTATTAAAAAGATATGATATAATAACATCAAACAGCAAAAAGAGGAAATATCTATTTTAATGTTTGATGTTTTTTATTATATAATAAAACAAACGATATCTGAAAAGTAATTATATTTGCAATAAACAACCAGTTAAACGGATAAAGAGATACTCTAAAAAGAAAACCGAACGGAGAAACAAAAAGAAATGGAAATCAGCAGCAGCCAAGTCAGTCAAAAGTTAAGCGCAACAATAAATGAAATAGAAAAGGTCATAGTCGGAAAGAAAAACGTCATAACGTTGCTGGTGGTGGCTTTGTTGGCAGGCGGTCACGTGCTTATAGAGGATGTTCCCGGCACTGGAAAAACCACCCTTGCCACCGCTCTTGGAAAAGCAACGGGGCTTGAATTTAAAAGGGCGCAGTTTACGCCCGATGTTACCGCTTCGGATATAACGGGCTTTAATCTTTTTAATAAGGAAACCAACCGCTTTGAATTCAGACCCGGTATGTCAATGACCAATATCCTTTTGGCCGATGAGATCAACCGCACTTCGCCGAAAACACAGTCCGCGCTTCTGGAAGCGATGGAGGAAAGAAACGTAACGGTAGACGGGACAACCTATCACCTTCCTTCCCCTTTTATGGTAATAGCGACACAGAACGAGCTCGGCTTCGTGGGCACTTTCCCTTTGCCGGAAGCGCAGCTTGACCGCTTTATGATGAAAATAACCATGGGTTATCCCACTATTTCCCAAGAGCTGGAAATACTTACCAACAGAAGCGGAAACGAGCCTATGGACAGTGTAAGAGCCGTATGCGCAGCAGAGGAGCTGGAACAGTTTGCGGAGCTTACGGGACAGGTAAATGTGGACGTATCGATAGGACAGTACATAGTGAGCTTCGTTTCCGCTACAAGAAGCCATCCGGCGGTACAGCTCGGCGCAAGCCCCCGCGCCTCTCTGGCGCTTATGAGATGCACTCAGGCGCTGGCTTTGGTGAACGGGAGGACATATGTCACTCCCGAAGACGTGAGCATTATGATCCCTTATGTTTTATGCCACAGAATACATCTTAAGCAGGACGCCAAAATAAGGGGAGTGACCTCCGCCGATGTTATAAGGGATATACGGGACGGTATAATGTATCCCTTCGGAAAGGAACGGGCGTAAAATGGCGGTTTACCGTTTCGCTTACATTGCGGCTCTGGCGGCGGCTGTGATATTTTCCCAGGCTTATGTGGGACATCTTTCCTCGGTAATCCTGATAACGCTTCTGGCGCTGCCTGTTTTTTCGCTTATTTTTATTTTTGCGGCAAAAACCGCGTTTTTTTTCGGATACAATATAAGCGAGAATGTGGTAGAGAAAAATAAGCCGCTGAGGGTGAGCATTTTTATTAAAAACCGCTTTTTATTTCCCTGTTCTACCGCTTATATCAAAGCTTCGATGCCGGGCTTTTCGGAAAAAAAGGACGCGAGGCTGACATTTTCTTTATCCCCTTTCCAGAAAAAAAATCTTAACCTTACTTATACGGCGGAGTACAGGGGGGAATATGATATTTCCTTCGACGCGGTATACTTTTACGATTTTTTAAAGCTTTTCAGACTTAAAAAAACACTGGGACTCCACAAAAAAATAACGGTTACTCCGCGAATCATAGATATAACCGCAGACGGCGGAGTTATGACGGCAAGCGACGAGGAAACCGAAAAACAAGCGCTGAATTCCGTAAAGGGAGAAAGAAGCTTTACCAGAAAATACGCCGAAGGGGACGATGTAAGGAATATCCACTGGAAGCTTTCCGCAAAGCAGGACGACTACATGGTGTGGCAAAACGCCGAAAATTTGTCCTCGCAGGCGGTAATAGCATGCGATCTTATCTCCCGCGGAGAAACGGAAAGAGAAAAAGCCGCATATACGGACGCGGTAATTGAATCAGCCTTGGCCGCGGCGCTGTACAATATGAAAAACGACTGCGGAAGCCTTATTTCTTTTTATGACACGGATAAGGGACAGATAACGGATATAAACGCAGAGCATCTCAGCCATTTATATAACGCGGCTTATACGGCTGCTACGGTTAAGGCTTATATAGGAGAGCCGAGTTTTTATGCCGCTTGTAAGCGGCATTTTACCGACAGCATCAAAAGCGCCGCCATTCTGATCACTCCTCACGGGGATAATACGCTTGCCGAATTGGCGGAAGAATTGTCGGCAGTTTCCGAGGTGAGGATTTTGCTGATCGGAGAGGCGGAAGCGGGGGTAAAAAAATATCTGGATACTCTGCGCAATGTGGCTGTGGCTGAGGTTAATCCCTTTGATATTGATTCGGATATAAACGAGGCGGTCAGAAAGCTTTTCGGTAAATTTTAGCGCAGGAAAATAACCAAGCGGAGTTTAAATGAAAAATAAAAAAAAGAAAAATGACAATTTTGCCATATACAGCTTTTCATATTATAAAAAAGACAGAGCCTTTCTCCGTATGTTTTGTGCAAAAGCTCTTCTTGCCTTCATAACCTGCTTTTACGGAGCATATTATTTTTCGGAAATGCTGAATATGGCGGAGGACGCTTTCCGAACCGCTTTAACGGCGGGCGGAGTATGCGTTTTTTATATGATAATGTTCGGGCTGTTCGGCAAGGGAAGAGTATTGCTGTTTTCTTTAGCCGCCCTATTGCTTTCGGTGAAAAAAATTCCGGAATGGAGCTTGGATTTTTTCAAATATGTTCTCCGCATAGCTGACGGAAGCATTATCGACGCGGATAAGATTATAAAAGACAGCGGAGGGCAAACCGATCCTGTCCCTCTTCTTTTGCTGCTTTGCGCAATATTCGGACTTTTGTTCGCATTGTCCTGTTACCGGCGCTTCACTCCTGAAATTATACTGACGTATTTTGCCATAATGCTGATCCCGTCATTTTTGTCGCAGCATACCTGCTATAAGCCTTCCCTGGGTGTTTTTGCGGCGGGCATAGCGGCTATGTGGAGCGCCTCAATGGCGTTTTCCTCTGACTGTTTCATTAAGGCGGGAGGAGCTGCGAATGTATCCCTTATAGATAGGCAGTACAGAGAAAGCGTTAAAAAAGTTTCGTCCGCAAAACGTATAAAATCCGACGACCTCTATTTTAATAAATACTTTTCGGACAGCGTGGTTATGTTTATCTCGACCGTACTTATAATTTCCGTGACCGCCGCTTGCTTCCCCTTAGACGGCAATTTAAAGCTTGATCAGATAACGAAAAAAATATCGGAGACCGTAAAAGGCCTTGGCGAATGGGGCGCGGAAATTTTCGGAAATATAAACGCGTCCCCCTA
>CANDLP010000042.1 GCA_947385505.1 uncultured Clostridia bacterium | reverse complement strand
TTATTGGTTTATTTTTAGGGATAATGCATTTACACGGTTTATTTTTCATAACCAACCGACAGTGTTTTCTTCACCTCGGCTTCGCCGTCCTTTGTTTTTATTGGAGTTGCAGAAGCTCCTTAATGCCGTTTAAATCCGTTTTTTACAGCTCGATATCATACATCAAAAGAATATCTTCCGCTGCCTTACGCTGAGTTTTTCTAAGCTCCATAGCCTGCTTTTGCAGATAACTGTGCGCCTGCGCCTCGGTAAGCTTAAGATACTGCATAAGGCAGGCCTTCGCGCGGCTTATCACCTTCATGTCCTCTATCTGCCGCTCCAGCTTGTTTTTTTCCTCGGTAAGCCGCTTCACATTTTCTCCAGCAATACCCGCGAATCTTATCGCCTGTAAAAGCGACGCGCGGTTTGTGGGTCTTCCCACTACAAAGGCTCCCGTAAATTTCAGCTTATTCTGTATCTCCTCCGCCAGCTCCCCTTTGGTGATAACAATAAGCCCCGCTCCGCTTTTTCCATGAAGCTCCGCCGCCAAATCAAGACCGAATTCGTCCTCCAGCGGGGTGGAAATTATTATAATGTCAAAGCTTCCCGCCTCCGCACATCTGGCATGAATTCCATCGGTGACGCAGACGGTGCGGAATTCGCTTTCGGATACAGCCGAGTTCGCCGAATCGGCGCCGAAGGAATTTCCGCTGCCCGTGAGCAATTCGGAAATGCTTTCACATATTTTTTTTGTTTTTCCCGCTATAAGTACCTTGCGCACGGTTATCAGACCCTTCCGAGTTTATTCTGAGACTATGTCGTTTTCCGTTCCTTCGGCCTTCCATTCCGCCAGCATAAGATCCACAACTCTGCCGTAGCTTTTAGCTCCGTCGGTCTGATTATTGGCTTTAAGATAAGCGTCGTTTACCGTTGACGAAACCTTATAAGTAACCTTTTTGCGAAAAGGCGCCCAATACTCGTTCCTGTAATTGTACTCCGACAATATAACGGGATCGATCATCGCCGTTACCGAATAATACTCTTCATCGGAAGCCGCCGTTCTGTAAGCGTTCAGTGCGTAAGTCAAAGCGTCCAGATATCCGCTGTACCTGAAATAAGGACTGTCGCTTTCCCTGCAAGCAATAAAAGCTATGTAATTCGCTTCGTCCTCGCGCATAAATCCGCTTAAATGGCTTAATTCATGACAAGCGGTGAAGCCTTGCGAGGAAACCGGCATGCTTTGGTTATAGTTGGCCTCTACCGTAACGGGAAAGAATATTCCCGCCAGATTAAAGCTTGACATAACCTCGGAGGCAAGGACCGCCTTCGGCCGCGGATAATAATTTTCAAGAACGGGATATTTTTCCGCCGCCTTTTCCATACATTCGCAGGCCAGATCGCCGAAATTTTCCGGCTTTACCGGTCTTCCGTCTTTGTCCAGCTCCGCTTCCTTAACGGCGGCGTTTGCTTTTTCCACCAGGTATAAAGTCAGCCCCTTAAGCTCATCCGATGTATACTCGCCGAGAGTAAGCCCGCTGTAAACGGAAAACGGCGTGCGGCTGTATCCTAAAAGACAGTTTACCGTTACAAGAAAAAATATTGCGGAAGCGCCTGCTACTCCCCATGAAAATCCGTTAAGAAACGCCCTAAACCTACTCCCTTTTCGGTGCTTTACGTACAAAATAAGACAGACCAGCCCGGCAATTGCTCCCAAAATAACCAATATCACAAAAATCTCACCCGCCGAGAAAGGAAAGATCCCCCACATTCTCGCCCCTATCCCCGAAAAAACAGGGTAGATATTAAAGCCGAACCAATCGGCGAAATCAACGCTCATTCGCGCCGCGGCAAGCAACGCGGCGGAGATTATTATCAGCAAAAGCGATACCGCCCAGCGGATTTTGCCGATTTTTATTCTTTTTTGCCATTCTTTTTTAAAGGCGGTTTTCATGACTTTTTCCTCGCGGTTCCGACGAAATAAAATATTTTTGGGAGCAAATAAAACTTATAACTGCAAATTTATTTTCCTATTCCTATGCCGCAAAAACCGTAGGTTTTGCCCTTGTCGGAGGGAGCGATTCTGATTTCTACAGTGTGTTCCCTGCATTCATCTCCGATATAGGCGCAGTCAGCTTCCGGGTTCCCCCACCCGCCCGGCTTGTTAGAGGGAAGAGTGTTAACCAATTCTCCGTCAATATAAACCTCCGCGTCCGCATAGGAATCGCTGTTGTTACAGTTGAATACCAAAAACAGCGTCTTAAACTCTTCTGTAAAGGTTATGGAAGCTCCGGTTTTTTTACGGTACATCCAGCCGTTGTTAAATGTGGCTATCAGCTTGTCGGTTTCAGCAAAGCCCTGTACATCGGTAACGGTCATCTGATCTCTTTCAAGAAGCTGTAAGTCTGAGTATTTTACGGTATAAACAGCGGTGTCGGGAAGCGGGGTAAGCTCAGGCGCCGAGTCCATAGAATCCGCCATCTCCTTTACCTGCTCAAAATAATTCATAAGAAAATCCTTGACCAGCTCGTGCCCCCATATATTGGGGTGAGACTCGTCGTCAGAATAAGCCTCCCATTCCATTAACCCCGCGTCAAACACGGGATTCAGCGCGTTGCCCACACTTATCATAGGGAGCCCGTAGTGCTCGCCTACCGCCGCCATCTGAGGCTGACAGCTGTATTTGTTTTTAAGAACCGTAAACAAAAGCGCCACTGCGGGAGCGTTTTCCTTATCGAGACATTTTTTCACAAGGCTTTCGTAACAGTCCTTATATTGCTGATCCCCGCCGTCGTTTACGGCAAACTCTATGAAAATAATGTCGGGCTGCTTTTCGCCGAAAAGGTCTCTTTCCGCTCTCACCACGCCTAAAACAGATGGCGTTCCGCTGAGACCGGCGTTTACATAATTTACATTAGTATCGGGGAACATTTCACACAAGGCGTTATGGGTAAGCTTAGCATAGCAAAGGCTGTCTCCGGCGGATATTCCTTCCGTTATGGAGCCGCCTATAAAGCCAACGGTGATATCCTCGCCCGCCTGAGCCTTTTTCATAACGTTTATCATTCTCGATGTGTCGCCAAGCGTCATTAAGCTGTTGTTTATCATACATTCTCTCAGTTCCTCCATCGAAGCGTCGGCGGAAGGCGCCGGAGCAGTGGTATATTCCGAAGACGTTTCCGGAGGAAGAGTATTTTCGGCTTCCGTAATATTATTTTCAGCCGAGGATGTATCGTCCGAAGCGTCGGGAGCAATGCTTACGACAGAATCGGAAGTGTTTTCAGAAATTTGCGAGGTGTTATTGCCGTCTTCCTTATCGGCGTTCTGCGAACAGCCGCTTGCCGCCAAAAGGGAAACAGCCAGAACAAGAGCAAGAATTTTTTTCATAATCGGATATCCTTTCTTTAATGCTGTATTCATCTATCAAAATTATACTAAATATCAGTAAGATTGTCAACCGAAAATTTGGTTTGGGAACAATTGCAGGACAGTTGACAAAACAAGCCCGCGATAATAAAATACAATACAACATTACAAAAAAATTTTACGATTGAATATTTTTCCGTAAACGGTTAAAAATAAAAGTACAAGAATCGGAAAACGGAAGCTGATCTGCATTGTTTAAAAACAAAAATCGGCTCCGAATTCAGGAAAGGATATTAAAATGACCGTAAAAAGAGGCGAGATCTATTACGCCGATCTGAGTCCGGTGGTAGGATCGGAGCAGGGTGGGGTAAGACCTGTGCTTATCGTACAGAACAATATGGGAAACAGACACTCACCCACCGTTATAGCGGCGGCTATCACCAGTCAGAAGGAAAAATCCAAGCTTCCCACACATATCACATTGGACGCTGAACGGTATGGGCTTGCAAAAGACTCTATCGTATTGTTGGAGCAGGTTCGTACATTAGATAAGAAAAGACTTAAGGAAAGAATGGGCGAGTTGGACAACGACGCCATGCACAAAGTAGACAACGCGCTTTCTGTGAGCTTCGGGCTGGAGTAATAGTGTTTTTTGCTGATAACCGTTTAAAAAACAGATAATCTGTTTTTTAAACGGTTATCAGCGTCGTTTTATTAGAATTTAATGCAGCCGGATTCTGAATCTGAAAAGGAAAAATTTTCTTAAACTCTTGCAACTTGACGGTCAATGTGCTATAATGTATAAGATAAAATAGCCTTATTGCTTCTCCGATTAAATCTTGATGATTTAATCTTGAGCAATGTATGCCCAAACAAAAATAAAACGCTTATTGTATACGAAGGACAAAGGCTTTGAAACAGGGCTGTTGACCCAAAAAAAGAAGGGAATGATACTATTTGAAGGAGCAGCTTGACAATATTCAGAAGCAGGCTCTCGCGGAAATACAAAACGCTTCCGATATAAAATCCGTAGACGATCTCAAAATACGGCTTTTGGGAAAAAAAGGCGAGCTTACCGCCATTCTGAAACAAATGGGTAAGCTTTCCGCCGAAGAAAGACCCGTCATCGGACAACTCGCCAACGAAGTAAGACAAGTGATCGAAACCGATATAGCCCGAAGAAGAGAACAGCTTAAAAACTTAGACACCGAACGTAAACTCAAAAAAGAAGTTCTCGACGTAACCCTCCCCGGTAAAAAAATCGAACAGGGCAGCCGCCACCCCCTTAACATCGTTCTTGACGAGCTTAAGGAGATTTTTAAAGGCATGGGATACTCCATAGTCGACGGTCCAGAGGTGGAGGAAACAAAGTACGTTTTCGATATGCTCAATACCGACGAGGGTCACCCCGCCCGCGATATGCAGGATACTTTTTATATAACCGAAAAAATATTGCTCCGCACTCACACAAGCTCCTTTCAGATTAGTAATATGATTAAAAACACCCCCCCTATCGATTTAATAACCCCCGGAAAAGTGTACAGAAACGACTCGGTTGACGCCACTCACAGCCCGATTTTCCACCAGTGCGAGGGGCTTGTGGTTGACAAAGGGATCACTTTCGGCGACCTTAAGGGAACAATAGAAACTTTCGCCAAAAGGCTTTACGGAAATGATGTGAAAATCCGCTTCCGCCCTCACCATTTCCCCTATACCGAACCCTCCGCCGAAGCGGATTTCTCATGCTTCAAGTGCGGCGGAAAGGGCTGCCCCCTCTGTAAGGGCGAGGGTTGGATCGAGCTTTTAGGCTGCGGCGTGGTTCACCCGCAGGTGCTTTTGAACTGCGGCATCGATCCTGACGTATACAGCGGCTTTGCTTTCGGAATCGGCTTGGAACGTCTCGCCATGATGAGATACGCCATTGACGATTTGCGTCTTTTGTATGAAAACGATCTCAGATTTTTGAAACAGTTCTGACAGTGATTATATAAGATATAGATAAGGTATATAAGGAGGAAATTCCGTTGGATTTATCAATGAAATGGCTTAACGACTACGTTAAAGCCGATATGCCGATAAAGGAATTCGTCGACGGTATGACAATGAGCGGTTCAAAGGTCGAGACTTACAGGGATCTTTCGGAGCCGCTGAAAAATATTGTGGTAGGCAAGGTTATTCAAATAGAAAAGCACGCCGACAGCGAAAAGCTGTGGGTATGTCAATTGGACGTGGGCAGGGACGCGCCCGTTCAGATAGTGACCGCCGCGCAAAACCTTTATGTGGGCGCGGTGGTGCCCGTTGTGCTTGACGGCGGAATCTGCATAGACCGCCATAACAACACCGTTATGAAAATAAAGAAGGGAAAGCTCAGAGGCGTGGAAAGCTTAGGCATGATGTGCAGCTCTGACGAACTGGGCATGGAAAACAGCGATTTTCCTTACGCTTCCCCCGACGGTATACTTATTTTTAACGAAGACCCCGATTTCGACAAGTTTGTTATCGGCGAAGACGTTGTAAAGGCGGTAGGGATCGACGATACCGTTGTGGAATTTGAGATAACCAACAACCGCCCCGACTGTCTGTCGGTGATAGGACTTGCGAGAGAGGCTCACGCTGCCTTCCGTCTGCCCTTTGAGCTTAAAACTCCTGAATTTAAGGGCATAGAAGGGGATATCAACAAAGAGCTTTCCGTAACCGTGGAAAATGACAAGCTTTGTTTAAGATATATGGCGGCAAAGGTGAAAAACATAAAGCTTGCCCCCTCCCCCCGCTGGCTGGCTGAAAGGCTGAGGGCGAGCGGAGTTCGCGCCATAAATAATTTTGTGGATATAACCAACTTTGTAATGCTGGAATACGGTCATCCGATGCACGCCTTTGACGCGAAGTATGTGGAAGGCGATAAAATAGTGGTAAGAAACGCGAAAAACGGCGAAGTGCTCAAGCTCCTTGACGACAAAACCCCCGAGCTTAACCTGTCCGAAGATATGCTGGTTATCTGCAACGAAAAGGAGCCTATGGCGCTTGCGGGCGTTATGGGGGGATTAAACAGCGGGATAAACGACGATACCGAAGAGGTTATTTTCGAGTCCGCCTGTTTCGACGGCGTGAACGTCCGCCGTACCGCAAAAAAAGCGGGAGTGAGGACGGAGTCCAGCTCAAGGTTTGAAAAAGGTCTTGACCCCGAAAACGCAAAGAACGCGTTGTATCGGGCTTTGGAATTGGTTGAGCTTTTAGGCTGCGGCGAAGTGGTAAAGAACGTTATCGACGTTTACCCCGTGGTTAAGGAACCTAAGCGCCTTAAGCTTGACGCGGAATGGATAAATAATTTCTTGGGAGCAAATATACCCGAATCGGAGCAGATAGAAAGCTTGAAACGCCTTGACTTTGCTTACGACGAAACGACTAAAACCGTTACCCCACCGGCAGTGAGGATTGATATTGAGCGCCCCTGCGATCTTGCGGAGGAGGTAGCCCGCATTTACGGCTACAACAGGATAGAGAGCACCGTTCCGAAGCTGGCTTCCCACAATGTTCTTACGCCGAAGGAACTTCTGACGGCAAAGCTTATAAATATAATGACGGCGCAAGGCTGCCGCGAAACTATGACATTCAGCTTTATTTCGCCAAAGAACTATGAAAAGTGCAGAATAGACGAATCGGAGCGCGCAAGCGTTGAGATTATAAATCCTTTGGGCGAGGATACAAGCGTAATGCGTACAAGTCTGATCCCCTCAATGATGGAAGTTGCGGCGCGAAATATCAATAACCGCACCTTAAGCGGAAGATTTTTCGAGATAGGGAGAGAGTATCATCCCGTAGGCGATAAAAACGAGCTTCCCGTTGAAAAGGAAGTTTTGATTTGTACTGTTTACGGCGAAAAGGAAGATTTCTTTACCATAAAGGGCATTGCCGAGGAAGTATTTGACAAGTGCGGGGTTAAGCCGCTATTCACTGCCCTTCGTTCCAACCGAAGCTTTCACACGGGGCGCTGCGCCGAGATAACGGCGGAGGGCGGCAAGGTAATAGGCGTATGCGGCGAGATACACCCTCTTGCGGCGGAAAATTACGGGATTGATAAAACGAGAGTTTATATGCTTGTTATAAAGCTTGAGGAGCTTTTGGAGTGTTCCGATCCCGACGTTAAGTATACTGCCCTTCCCCGCTTCCCCGCTTCCATAAGGGATTTGAGCTTAGTTTGCGATGAAGAGGTATCAAACGGGGAAATTACCGGAATAATATCCAATAATGCCAAGCACCTTGAAAGCGTACAGCTTTTTGATATTTATACTGGCGAACAGATACCGGAAGGGAAAAAGAGCTTGTCTTATAAATTGACTTTCAGAAAAGTTGACGGTACTTTGACCGATGAGGAATGCGATAAGGCGGTTGGAAAAATAATCAACGCTCTTTCGGAGAAAGATATTACTTTAAGAACCTGATTTTAAGCGCTGAAAAAATTAAAATTTTACCGTTTTTTGCGCTTTTTTCGGATATGCACACAAGAATATCAATTTCATAAGGTAAAATACCATAAAAGAGCAAAAGGAAGGAATTAAAAATGTCATTAAAAAAGAAAATAACGGCTTCGGTAACTGCCGCCGCTCTGACCGCGGTTTCCCTTCTGACACTGTCAGGCTGTTCTCAAAGCGTATCGAGAGCTATGACAGTCAACGGTGAGGACATACCCGCAGGAATTTATATCCTTTACAGCGGGCACGCCTACGCCGACGCCACTCAAAAGCTTCAGGAGGAACAGCCCGACCTTGACACAAGCGCCGAGGGCTTTGATTATTACAATCAGACAGTGGACGGAATCTCTTTTACCGATTATGTTAAAAGGGAAACTGAAAATTACTGCAAACGCCATGTGGCGGTGAACGAAATTTTCGACAGTCTGGGAATAAAATTTGACGAGGAAACCCAAGAAACCGTAAACGATCTTTATCAGGCGCAATGGGGCTTTGACGTATCCTCATACAGCAGTATGACTGCTTTCTCCTACCTTAAGGGGGCGGATACCTTAGGGGATTACTTTGAGTCGATAGGCGTTTCTAAGTCATCTTTCAGGGATTACACAATAAACACCTACCGCGCTTCGGAAATTTTTGAGCACTATTACAGCGAGGGCGGCACGGAAGAAGTGCCGATGGAGGATATCAGAAAATGGATCGATGACAACTATTCTTTGACCCGTTATTTCAGCGTTTCCCTTAAGGACAGCGAGGGTAATCTTATAACAGACGAAGCGGAGCTTAAAAAGCTTGAAGACCTTGCCAATGAATATAAAAACAAGCTCAGCGACGGAGCTTCGTTTGCGGAGGTTTATGCCGCTCACCAGAAATATCTTAAGGAACAGTCCGGAGAAGAGGACGAAGATAACAGCGGTTCGGATTCCTCTGCCGAAGAGGTAAAGAAAGACAGCGAATACAACAGCCTTATCGCAAAAACTTCCGTTTCCCCCAGCGAAGAGTTTGTTGAAGCGCTGTTTGAGCAGGAAAAGAACACTACGACAGTGCTTAAAACCGATGCATATTATTATGTGGTGCAAAGGCCTGACGTTCTGGAAACCGAAGGCGCCGACGGGGAAGATGAGACCGATTATGTAAAAAATTACACCCAGACTGCTCTCCAGGAGCTTAAGGGCGACGATATGGAAAACGTATTTAAGGATAAATACGCCTCGTATACTTCCGAAGTTAACGGATCCGCTCCTGATTATGCCAAGGATCAGGCGGAGAATGCAATTAACGGACTTACCACCATTACTCAGATACAATATCAGAATTATTATTCACAGATGTTTAATATGGGCGGATAATTAAAAACGTATATAATAAAAATCGGGGAAGGTCGGAAGGATTTTCCCCTTTTTGCTGTGCCGATATTTTTGGCTTATTGCAATTTTATTATTGTCTTTTTGGCGCTGTGCGAATACGTTTTTTAAGCTTTGCCGCTAAAATCAGAAAGGCGGATATACAGATATGATAATTTTACAGGGAAAGGATATAGCCGTAAGCTTCGGTGAAAGAGTGTTGTTTTCAAACGTCAATTTTGCGGTTGACGAAAACGATAGAATAGGTCTTGCCGGAGTAAACGGAGCGGGGAAAACCACTCTTTTCCGTATGCTTGCAGGCATAGAGCCGGAAGACCACGAAGGTGCGATAATAAAACAAGCCGGTCTTACGGTGGGCTTTATGGAACAGCATGTTCTTAGAAACGACGAAATAAGCGTTTACGAAGAAGCATTATCCGTATTCGGAACACTTATGGAAACTGAAAAAGAGCTTGATTCCCTTCACAGCAGAATAGACGGCGGCGATACTGACGCAAAGCTTCTGGAAAAGCAAATGAATCTTACCGAACGTTTTCAGGACGAGGGAGGACTTACATTCCGCGCGCGAACTGAAAGTATGCTTATAGGAATGGGGTTTAAAAAAGAAGAATTGAAAAAACCGGTAAAGGTCTTAAGCGGAGGGGAACGCTCAAAGCTTCAGCTGGTTAAGCTGCTGCTTTCGGGTGCAAAGCTTTTGCTGCTGGACGAGCCCACAAACCATCTGGACATAGAAGCGTCCGAATGGCTTGAAAGCTTTTTACTGGAATTTAAAGGAGCATATATAGTTATTTCCCACGATCGCTATTTTCTCGATAAGGTGACAAATAAAACTTTTGCTTTGGATAATTTTACCTTGGATACCTATAAGGGAAATTATACTGAGTATTTAAGACAGTATGACGAAAGGGTGACCTATCTCACAAAAAAATATACGGAAATGACGGAGGAAATACACCGTATAGAGGGGATAATAGAACAGCAGAGACGCTTTAATCAAGAGCATAACTATATCACCATACGCTCAAAGGAAAAACAGATAGAGCGCATCAGAAAAGAGCTTGTCCCACCTCCCCCTCCCAGACGGAAAATACATTTTCAGATACCCTGCCGTCTTGCACACGGAACCGATGTTATCAGTGCAAAGGATTTATCCCTTAAAATAGGAGATAAAGAGCTTTTCAGAAACGCCGAATTTGAGATAAAATATGGTGAAAGGGTGTTTTTGCTGGGCTCCAACGGCTGTGGAAAATCCAGTCTGATGAAGCTTGTACTGGGCAAGCTTAAGGGTGAAGGCAGCGCATATATTGCGGACTGGCTTAAAATCGGATATTTTGACCAGTTACAGGAGTTAAGACTCACCAGCCCCAAAACCACAATGGATTTTGTATGGGACGATTTTCCGAAGCTCAGCAGAACTCAGATTCAGTCGGCGCTGGCTATGTTCAAGCTTTACGGCGAACAGCTTCAAAAGCCCGTTAATATGCTGTAGATCGGAAGAGCACACGTCTGAACTCCAGTCACGGAGCGTCATC